>CADAVS010000022.1 GCA_902791425.1 uncultured Ruminococcus sp. | reverse complement strand
GGGAACTCGAACGAACGGTTCTTCACCAGCTCAGCGTACAAGCCGCCATCGGCAGCATAGTTGATATCCTCAAAGAAGATGCCGTACATCGTTGAAGGGATGGGCGCCCCCACCTTCGTAGTGTTCACATCCAGCGTGTGTGTCTGTGCCGTCATGCCCGTGGCAACAGCCATTGCGGCAAACATTGAAATGATTTTCCTCATAAGTTAGTAATGTATAGTTGGTTGTTGATTAGTGTGTTTAATTTGCAAAGATAACGCTCTTTTGTGAATGTGCCAAATAAGCGAACGGAAAAGTGAAGAAGTGTCCCCTTCTAGGGTCTTGGAGCTTCATGCCGTAAAACAAAAAAATCCGCCGAGCAAATTGCCCGGCGGATTTTTATATAGAACATTAGTTCGTCAAGTCAGCTTACTTAGTCTCAATGCCATTGAGAGAGAAAGCCTTGCCTCCGTTAAGGATAACGAACTGGCCCTTCTTGTAGAACTTGCCATTACGCTTAGCCTTTGCAGCGTCAATGTCGTTGATCTGTACTTGGCCTTCTTCATCCAGGTGCTTGTAGAGACCTTTGACTTTTGCTACGAGAGGATATGTAGGATTCTCGCCCATGAAGGTCATCATGCAGATTTGTGGAAGAACACCGTTCTGAATAGCGCAATTATTATCGTCAGCAAATACATACTTGTATTCAGTTGCACCTTCTGGAATAGCAACCAATTCTTGACCACCCCAGAATGCGAGATGCCAACCTCTAGCTACTGGCTCTGCGAACTTCACAATTACATAGTCACAGTTTGCTACATCAACGTTCAGCATCTTGATTGCAATATTGAGGTCGCCATTGGCTGTGTATGTATTGTACTTTTCGCCTTCTTCAAAGTCTGTGCGAGTGAAAGTGTCGAGGGTCTTGCCTTGATCCTGTGCAATCTCAATGAGGTTAGGATCGATTTCCTCTTCCTCTGCTTCGAGACCCACCCAACGGAGCGAAACAGGAGCGCCGACATAGGCAGCGAGGATCTCTTCGGGTTCTGTCTCAGTTTCAGGCTTCACGAGCTCGGCAGACAAGATGTTGATGCTTTGATAAACATAACCGTTCTTGAGAGCTTCTGGGAAGTCTGTCTCGCCCAGAGGAATGTAGAATGTCTGAGGAGGCATGATGCTGTGCTTCGTCTCAGACTGCATGTTCATGGTTTCCTCTGGCAGGTCACCAGACAGCATAACGAGAATCTTCACTTGCACGTCGTCAGCAGTGAGACCGTTTGCTTCGAGGTTCTCAGCGGTGTAAGTCACCTTGAGAGCAGTACCTGCAGGATACAAGCTTGGCTCGTTCTGTGTGCCGCTTTCCATGTTGAATGTAGGAGCGCTGAGCACAATGTCAGGTATAATCTCAGAGAATACAGCATCGATGACTACAGGAGCTGCAGGCATGATGAATGAGTTCTCTTCATCCGGCTCGATGGTCTTCGCGTCTTCATCCTCTCCATAAGAGATAGAGATGCTCTTCAGTTCGTAGCCTTCAGCTGGAGTGATGGTGAGCTTCACGGTTGCGCCAGCTTCAGCCTCAGTGGCATCAGCTTCAACAGTACCATTCTCGATACCGCCTTTGATAGCGATTTCGTAAGTTGGATTAGGAACTACAGCGTCGCCCAAACGAGTGAGTGTCCAAGGACCAATCACTGTGTAGTCAGACTCAGGAGTGCCAGTTCTGTTGATACCGATAGTAACGTCACCTGCTTCAGCGATGTTGAAGATCACCTTGTTCACATACTGATCAGCAGCGAACCAAGCCTTCACAGCGTTAGTTGAGTTAGGAACGTACTTCTCGTTTACGACTACAGAACCTTCACCGTTAGCATAGTCTGTCTCAGAAGCACCGTCGTAGCGGTTCTGAACAGGAGCGGCAACAGTCGTCTCACCTACAGTAGCATAAAGCTGAACGAGCTTCGTCTCTGTACCACCAGCGATAGCGGCAGCTTCAGCTGCTTCGTCACCACCGTAGCGGTATGCAGCTTGTGCAGTCAGCTTGTATTGACCTGCAGGCAGATTAGCGATAGTTTGCTTGAAGTCGAACGCAGCAGCGTTACCAACCTTCACAACGCCAGAACCGTCAATGCCCTTAGTGCCAGTAGCGTCGAAGCCACCTTCGCCAGTCAGGTCAGCATTCACGATCATGTTGGTGTAGTCGTTAGGATTCTTAAATGTAGCAAATACTGTAACAGCAGCAGCTGGCATTACAAAGGTGTAACCCTCTGCAGGTTCGCCTGTGTCCTCATTGAGCTCTGCCATAAGAGCATCAAAGTCCTCACCGGCATTAAGCCTGTCGAGAACGGATTGTGCCTGAGCACGCTTTTCTTCGGTAGTTGCTTCGTCAGCACCACTGTCAACTTTTATAAGAATGTGCTTAACAGATGCTTTATCCTTTTGCATATAATCACTTAAAACGCTCTTATCCTCAGGATAGTATTTATCGGGATTTTCAAGTATATCATCCTGAACAGTCTGAGATGTCATTGCGTTGTAGTACATCTTTGTGTACTGTTTAATGCTTGGAATACCCATTGTTCTCGCCCTGAGAGCAAAGCCTTCTTCGCCATAGTTTGCTTTGATGCTTGAAATCTGTGAATCAATGTTCTTCTTTTTCCCAATCAAGGTCAGCAAGCTCATCTTGAGCGATGTTTTTGCTGCTTGCGTACTTAGCGGCTTCTGAATAAACATAATATTGAAGGTCTAAGTCTGTAATATTAGTGTCACCGACTTTAATTACGGTTTTTCCCTCGGGCATATTTGCAACCCAAGCAGGAATGCGGAAACAGAAGAATGTTATTAAGGCACCTACCAGTGCGGCGGCAATAAGAGAAACTACAAACGTTCCCTGCTTTAAAGAGATACGTGTTTCCTCTTTAACCTCGGCATCCTCCAATGCTTCGTCGGTTTCCTCAAATGAAAAACCTTCGTCGGTGTTTTCAACCTCTGCGGATGTGTCGCTGTTTGCTTCGGCGATTTCATCCTGAACTTCTGCTGCGGCATCGGCAATCTTTGAACTGATGTCTGCCTGCACTTTTTCTTCGGGAGTCATAGCTGTTTCTTCCTCCTGAAGATTTTTGTTTTCATTATCCAAGTTTTTCCTCTCCTTTGTAGAAATTTGATTAATTAAATATTAAGTTAAATTATACTATATATTTTATAATTTATCTACCCTTTTTTAAAAATTTTTTAAAAAGTTCACAATTTGTTCAACAAATCAACGATTTTGTCAAGATATTTTTGTTCATTTGCGGTGTTAGGCTTAGAAATTTTAAAGTGAAGTTTAGGATTGTCAGGGTTGGTCATAAACAATTCCTTGGGGTTTTCAGTCATAATGTTAACCGCGTTTTGCATATCGGGCAGATTGTTTTTGTCAAAGGACATAAGAATTTGAGTGTCATTGCCTGTCATTTCGGATATTCCGAGGGAGCTTGCCTTGTTTTTGATTAAGGCGATATACATAAGATTGGATACCGATTGAGGAATTGTTCCGTAGCGGTCCTCTATCTCGTCATACACATCATATAAGGACTCCGTATCGTATATAGCGGCAATCTTTTTGTATGCTCCGATTCTGCGGCTGTGGTCGTTGATATAGCTTTCGGGGATAAACGCAGATACAGGAAGGTCAACAGATGTTTCGGTTGTGACGTTTTGTATGTCGCCCTTTTCCTCGCGTACGGCTTCCTCAAGCAGTCGACAATACATCTCGTAGCCTACGCTTTCCATATGTCCGTGTTGTTCTGCACCTATCAGATTGCCTGTTCCTCTGATTTCCAAGTCACGCATTGCAATTTTAAAGCCTGAGCCGAATTCGGTAAATTCTTTCATTGCGAGCAGTCTTTTCTCAGCCTCCTCCGACAGCATCTTGTTGCGTCTGAATGTTAAATATGCATAGGCAAGCCTGTTGCTTCTGCCGACTCTGCCTCTCAGCTGATACATCTGCGAAAGTCCCAGCCTGTCGGAATTTTCTATTATAATAGTATTTACATTTGATATGTCAAGACCTGTTTCTATAATGGTGGTACATACAAGCACGTCAATCTCACCCTCGGACACCTCCATCATAACCTGTTCAAGCTCTGCTTCACGCATCTTGCCGTGAACCACCGCAATTCTCGCTTGCGGAACAAGCTCTGCAATTCGGTTTGCGGTTTTATAGATGCCGTCAACACGATTGAACAGATAGTAAACCTGACCGCCTCTTGTCAATTCTCTTTCGATAGCCTCACGGATAATAAATTCGTCATATTCAAGCACATATGTCTGAACGGGATGGCGGTCTGACGGCGGCTGATTTATTATGCTCATATCCCTTATTCCGCTAAGTGACATATGCAATGTGCGGGGAATAGGCGTTGCGGACAGAGTTAACACATCTATATCTGAACGCATTTCTTTTATTTTTTCTTTGTGAGTTACACCAAACCTCTGTTCCTCGTCTATGATTAAAAGACCGAGCTTGTTAAATTTTATCTTATCACTCAGCAATTTGTGGGTACCTATTACAATATCGGTTTCGCCTGATGCAAGATTTTTAATTATTTCCTTTTGGGCGGCGGGGGTGACAAACCTGGACAGCATACGGATGTTTACGGGATAGTCCATCATTCTTTGCTTAAATGTATTGTAATGCTGATTGGCAAGAATGGTGGTGGGAACGAGATATGCAACCTGATACCCGCTCATTACCGCTTTAAATGCGGCACGCAGAGCAACTTCTGTCTTGCCGTAGCCCACATCGCCGCAAAGCAATCTGTCCATAGGATGAGGCTTTTCCATATCGGCTTTTACCTCGTCGATTGAACGCAGTTGGTCGTCTGTTTCCTCATAGGGAAATGCAGCCTCAAAATCTTTTTGCCATTCGGTATCGGCAGAAAATGATATTCCGGGACGGTTTGCACGTTCTGCATACAGTGCAATGAGTTTTTTTGCCATTTCTGCGGCGGCTTCTTTGACTTTCCGTCTTGTTTTCTCCCAATCCGTTCCGCCAAGGCTGTTGAGTTTTACTCTTGCACCATCCTTTTTGTCATAGCGGTATACCATATCAAGTTGGTCGGTGGGAACATATAATGTGTCACTGCCTTTATATGTCAACGTCAGATAATCCTTTCTGACGCCATCTACATTAAGCTGTGTTATACCGCTGTACATACCTATACCGTGATTGCGGTGAACAACATAATCCCCGGGGGTCAATGTGGTAAAGTCTGAAATCTTGTCGCCCATTTTGCCTCTGTACAAGGGGCGCTTCTTCTTTTTGCGTACATTGCCGAAGATTTCCCTGTCGCCGATTACTGCAATTTGTATTAACGGGTATTCAAAGCCCTTGCCTATGGAACCTCCGCAAACTATAATTCCGCCATTGTTTGGCAAGGAGGTAAGGGAGTTTTGGTATGAGCATTTAATGCCATCATCTTCAAAACGTTTGGCAAGATTTGCCGCACGCTCAGGAGTGCCTGCCAAGATAATGGTACGATATAGGTTTTGCCGATAATGCTCCAAGGTTTCAAGCATCAATTCGGGATTGCCGTTAAAGCCTGTTATACTTCTTGAGTTGAGAGAGTATGTCCGCTTTGGATTTATATCCCTTTGATTGTGCGAAAGTCCGCTGACGGTCACCAAATTATATGCTTGCATACGTTTGATGGCAGTGTGGTACGAAAGGGAGAACTCAGTGCTTACAGACGGCATTATTCCAAACTCGTATAATTCGGTTACTGTGTTTGCTCTCTCTTGTTCTATTATATCAAGACGTTCCGAAATTCTTGATGGCTCCTCCATAAATATGATATAGTCACCCGGCAAATAGTCAAGCAAGGTAGGCTTATCCTTTGGATAGATGTATGGAATGTATTTGTCAATAGACGGAAAGTATATTCTGTTTTGCAGTCTTTCTATATCACGTTTTATCACAGAATGCAAGCGAGAGCCTTGCTCTGTGGCTGTTTCTGTATTTTTTGTAATATCAGTCAGATTTGAAATCAGATTTTCAATATCGTTATCATTTAAAAGAATTTCTGTTGCAGGGGAAGCCTCAAATATCTCTGCCCGTTCGATAGTTCTTTGGGTGTCAGGTGCGAATATCCTGATTGAGTCAACTTCTGTATCAAAGAACTCAATTCTGTACGGATATTCAGATGTGCAAGGGAAAATATCAACAATTCCGCCTCTTACGCTGAATTGCCCTGCTCCCTCAACCATATCCTCCCGCTTGTAGCCAAGAGATATAAGGTTGTTAACAAGTGTGTCAAGCTCCATATCGTTGCCGACTTCAAGACGGATTGCAGAACTATCCCATATATTTTTTGGAACGGTTACGCTGAGAAGTGCCTCGGGCGATGTTATTATAAAAAGATTTTCCCTGCTTGAAATCAGCTTGTTTAAAACATTAAGCCTTGATGCCAAGACCTCGTGGCTTTCTGCCTCAGCGTCGTGAAACATCAGCTCTGTCGAGTTGAACAGCAGTACATTAGTATCCCCTGCAAAGAATGACATATCCTTGTATACTTCTCTTGCGGAGCTTTCTGTGCTTGCCACAAAAAGACAGCCTTTATTCAGTTTTTCGCATACGCAAAAAGCGAGGTGTGCCCTGACTGAGTCAGACACACCCAAAACGCTTAGCGGTGTTATTTTAGATTTTAAAGCGTCACAGAGTTCCGAAAACTCAGCAAGCGAATTTAAAATTTCCAAATAAGCATTCATATTTTCACCTATCCGTTATATTTATTCATTGCGGATTTAGCATCATTTGCTATAATTTCTTCGGTGGCAAGAACGGCTCTTACTGCCGTTTTTATCAATACCTCCGTCTCTTCTTTGGAGAATTTGCCGAGAACATAGTCTTTTATATCATAGTCAGGATTATCGGGCATTCCCATACCGACTTTTATTCGGGGAAAGACGTCTGTCTGAAGCTGATATATTATATTTTTAATTCCGTTGTGACCGCCTGCGCTGCCCTTTTCTCGAATGCGTAGCTTGCCTGTGGGAAGAGATATGTCATCATATATTACTATTATATGCTCGCTGTCAATTTTATACCAATCGGCTATCTCGCGGACACTTTCGCCGCTTAAATTCATATATGTCTGCGGTTTGGCAACGATTACCCTCTCGCCTGCGATAATTCCGTCGCCGTATACGGCACGGAATTTTTCTTTGCTGAGCTTAATATCGTGTTTTGAACAAAGTGCATCTACAACTTCAAAACCGATATTGTGGCGTGTTCCAACATATTCTCTGCCCGGATTACCAAGCCCTACAATTAAATACATAAAAATATTCCTCGTTGTTATAAATTTTATTTTTTCTTACCCTTTGCCCAGCCGTCTTTTACTACCTGACGGCTTCTTGCTATTGCAAGAGCATTTTCGGGAACCTCATCGGTTATGGTCGAACCTGCCGCTGTATAGGCACCCTTGCGGACTGTTACGGGGGATACAAGGTTTGTGTTACAACCGATAAAGCAATCGTCTTCTATGGTTGTTCTGTGCTTATGTATTCCGTCGTAATTTACCACTACTGTACCGCAACCGAAGTTCACCCTTTCGCCCACATCAGCATCACCTACGTATGTAAGATGTGCAATTTTTGTATTGTTGCCGATTTTTGCGTTTTTAACTTCAACAAAGTCGCCAACCTTGATGTTGTCGCCTATTGTTGAATTTGGCCTTATGTATGCAAAGGGTCCTACGCTTGTGTTACTTCCAACCGTGCTGTCAAGAGCAACAGAGGATTGAAGCTCCGTTTTGTTACCTACTCGACAGTTTAATATTCTTGTGTTGGGACCTATTATACAATCCTCACCTATTTCGGTATTTCCCTCTAAAATTGTGTTGGGATAAATTGTGGTATCGCATCCGACCTTTACGTTGTCGTCTACGCGGACAGTATCGGGATTTAGTATACATACACCATCTGCCATAAGGCGGTTTACGTTACGTTTATTCAATAGATAGTCGGCGTAGGAAAGCTGTGCCCTGTCGTTTACACCTATTGTTTCTTCAAAATCGGCAATGTATGCACCGACCTTTTCACCATCGTTTAACAAAATCTCAATTACGTCTGTCAAGTAATATTCGCCCTGAGCATTGTTGTTTGTGATACGTGAGAGAGCGGAGTTAAGTTTTTGAATATCAAATATATACATTCCTGAATTGATTTCGTTTATAAGCTTTTCTTCGTCTGTTGCATCCTTTTGTTCAACGATTTTTGCTATACTCCCGTTGCTGCGGACAATTCTGCCATAGCCGAAAGGATTGTCACAAAGTGCGGTAATAACAGTTGCAGAGCGTTGTTCAGCACTGTGCTCCTTATATGCGGATATAAGGGTTTCTGACGTTATCAAAGGTGTGTCGCCGCACATAATAATAACACTTCCGTTGCAATCAGCGATAGGAGCAATACCCTGCATAACAGCGTGACCTGTGCCAAGCTGTTCAAACTGATTTGCGTATTCTGCGGTATCGCCTAAGTGTTCACGAATTTTATCTGCCATATGGCCCACAACAACTATGTTTTTTTCTGAACCTGCAGAGGAAACAGCCTCTATAACGCGGTCAATTAAGGTTTTGCCGCCTGCGGTTTGCAAGGGCTTAGGCAGTTTTGACTTCATTCTCTTTCCCTCGCCTGCGGCGAGAATAATGCTGTAAAGTGACATTGAAAAAACCTCCGATTTATATAAATTATATTATAATGGACTTTTGTAAAACTCGAAACAGGAGTAAAATAATTTAGCTTTTTATATGGTTTATTTCTCCGTAACAGTATTATACAAATTACAAATCCGAAATAATTTTGTTGAATATTTGCCCAAAGCCCAAACAGTTGCCAAGCCCAACTGCAATGAAAAAATTATTTCGTATTTGGCGTATTGTACTATGGTTTATATTTTTATTAGTTGCCTATAACAGAAATTGCGGCTGTTGCCGAATATATTTTGTAAGCACCTGAGTCTTTAAGTGCTTTGGCACATTCTTCAAGGGTAGCACCGCTTGTGCGTACATCGTCAATAAGCAAAATTGTTTTACCACTGACTGCGGATTGCTTTTTAACCGAAAAGGCGTCTTTTACGTTTTCAAGCCTTGCGTTAAAGCCCAGTGAGCTCTGCTTCTTTATATGCCGAACCTGATATAAGGCGTTGGATATGTATGGAATACCGAGCCTTAGTGATACCTCTTTTGCAAGAAATGCCGCCTGGTCAAATCTATCCTTTGTAATCGGCTTCTTGCGTGGCGGAACAGAAACCACCCCGTCAAATTCCACTCCCTTAAAATCTGATTTAACCATACCTGCAATATAAAACGAAAGAACCCTTCCGTAGCTTGAATTTGCAGATTTCTTAAATTTGATTATGGCAGAGCGGGCGTTATCAACATATACAAATGTTGACGCAGAGCGAATGATGTATCTGCGTGAGGAATAGCATCTTCTGCATTTGTCGCCTGCCCCTTGTGCAATTGGGACACCGCAGCTTTTGCATCTTTTGTACGCCTTGCAATAGGGCAGAGTGTTAGAACATTTGTCACATACTGCAATACGCACCTTGGGAGATAGCCTTTTGCCGCAAAAGATACACCGAGGAGGATATATCAGATTTAGTATTAAGTTCCCTATGCCAATATTCATAAATATCACCGAAATTTACATAATAAGACTAAATATTAGTATATCATATCGACATATCAATTGCAAACAATTTTTATTTCTTAGTAAATATTTAGTAAACATTGCAAATATGTAAACGGCATCAGAATAAAGTAAACAAGTTCTTCATACTATATTAGTATAATGTGTAGTGTCCGTTCTGCTTCAACCGTGGGATTGCTCCGGATAAATTCATATAAAGTATAATTTTAGGGATATATGGCAAAAAACAACAAAACAAAACGATTTTAAAGGTCTGAATTTAACATAATAGACAAAAAAAGGAAGAATATTTTGGTAAAAATTTTACGTATAATTTACGTAAAAACAATGGACAGTGTCGGAATAATGTGCTAAAATAATATTGTACAATATATCTAATTTTAATATATTGACAACAAATTTTTTTGAATAATTTAACGTATATTGTCAATGGAGGGCGAACTGATGAAAAAAACTCAAAAAGAAAATACAAAAAATTTTTATATAGATGATGCCCCAATGTACCTTTTTAATATAGGAACTAACTATGAAAGCTACAAAATGCTCGGTGCTCACAAGATGGTGGGGCACAACGGAAAAAGCGGTTATTTATTTGCCGTGTGGGCACCTAATGCTAAATCCGTATCCGTTGTTTGTGACGGTAACGGATGGGACAGAAATTTGGGAATAATGACAAAACACGTATCCTCAGGTATTTGGGAGGTTTTTTTAGAGGGGATTACAGAAAATCAGAATTATAAGTTCAGCATTGAAACAAACAAGGGTGATATAATACTTAAATCAGACCCATATGCGTTTTATTCCGAGGTAAGACCTGCAAACGCGTCTGTCACAACAGATTTAACATATGAGTGGGCTGACGGAGAATGGCTGAAAAATCGTACAGAAACAATGCCGTATGATAAGCCTGTGAATATTTATGAGATGCACTTTGGCTCTTGGAAGACCCACGAAGACGGAAGCTACCTCTCGTATACTGAAATGATTGACGAGCTTATACCATATATAAAGAAAATGGGGTATACACATATTGAGCTTATGCCTATATGCGAATATCCCTTTGACGGAAGTTGGGGCTATCAGGTGACGGGCTACTATTCCGCAAACAGCAGATACGGACACCCAACGGAATTAAAGGCGTTTATAGACGCTTGTCACCAAAACGGAATAGGTGTTATAATGGATTGGGTGCCTGCACACTTCCCGAGAGATGCTCACGGGTTGGCACAGTTTGACGGCACGCCTCTGTTTGAGCATCCCGACTCAAGACGGGGCGAGCATAAGGAATGGGGAACTTTGGTTTTTGATTGGACAAAAACAGAGATTTTCTCCTTCCTGATTTCAAATGCTCTGTTCTGGATAGGTGAATATCATATTGACGGCTTGCGTGTTGATGCTGTTTCGAGTATGTTGTATCTTGACTATAACAGACGTGATGGGGAGTGGATACCCAACAAATATGGAGGAAAAGAGAATATTGAAGCGATAGATTTTTTGCAAAAGCTCAATATGGCTGTATTTGAAAGGTTCCCGAACACGTTAATGATTGCTGAGGAATCTACCGCCTGGGGCGGTGTTACAATGCCGGTTGAAAGCGGCGGACTTGGCTTTAACTTTAAGTGGAATATGGGTTGGATGCACGACGTGCTTGATTATATGCAATGCGACCCATTGTTCAGAAAGGGTAATCACAATAAGCTGACCTTTGCAATGATGTATGCTTATGCCGAAAATTACATTCTTGCATTGTCCCACGATGAGGTTGTACACGGCAAGCGTTCGCTGCTTGACAAGATGTGGGGAACATATGAGGAAAAGTTTGCGGAATTGCGTATTCTCTATGCGTATATGTATGCACATCCGGGCAAAAAGTCGCTTTTTATGGGCGGTGAGTTCGGACAGTTTGTGGAATGGCGTTTTGCCGAACAGCTTGATTGGGGACTTGATAAGTACGAGCTTCACAGAAAGATGTCAAAGTTCTGCGAGGCTGTCAATCACTTCTATGCGGAGCATAAAGCCTTTTATGAAATAGAGCGTGAACAAGGTGAGTGGAAAGGCTTTAAGTGGCTGAACGCAGGTGATTGCGAGAACAGCGTGCTGTCGTTTATGAGAATGGACTCCTCGGGAAAAGAGAAGATTGCAGTTGTTATAAACTTTACGCCTGTTGAAAGAAAGAATTACAAAGTGGGAGTACCCTATTACGGAGAATATGAAACAGTATTGTCATCAAACAGCAAGAGCTTTGGCGGTGACGGAAAGGGAACTAAAAAGTGTAAGGCTAAAACAGTTCCTTGCGACGGATATGATTATTCAATAAATCTTGACCTAAAGCCACTTACCGCAATCTATCTGCGATGTGATGAAAAGCCGATAGAAAAGCCGAAACGTAAAAAATAGAATATAAGAATTGTTTATAAAATACCGAAAGGGATGAAATATAGTATGAAATCAAAAGAATGTGTAGCAATGATACTTGCGGGAGGTCAGGGAAGCCGACTTGGAATTCTTACACGCAATGTTGCAAAACCTGCAGTACCCTTTGGAGGAAAGTACAGAATTATAGATTTTCCTCTGAGTAACTGTGCTCATTCGGGAATAGATACAGTTGGTGTTTTAACACAGTATCAGCCTCTTGAATTAAACACATACATCGGCAATGGTCAGCCTTGGGACCTTGACCGTTCCAACGGCGGTGTTTATGTATTGCCGCCTTATACATCTGCCGAAAAGGGCGAGTGGTATAAGGGAACGGCTAATGCCATTTACCAAAACATCGGCTTTATCAAACAGTTTAATCCTAAATATGTTGTTATACTCTCAGGTGACCATATTTATAAAATGGATTACAGCAAAATGATTCGTCAGCATAAAAAGGCAAATGCAGATGCTACTATTGCTGTTATTGAGGTTCCTTGGGACGAGGCATCAAGATTTGGCATAATGAATACTGATGAGGATATGAACATTGTCGAATTTGAGGAAAAGCCCGCAGAACCCAAAAGCAATCTTGCATCTATGGGCGTGTATTGTTTCAGTTGGGACGTGTTGGAAAAATATCTGACAGATGACGAGAATGACCCTGAGTCTGAAAATGATTTCGGAAAGAACATTATTCCGAAAATGCTTGAGTCGGGACTTAAGCTTATCGCTCACAGATTTGACGGATATTGGAAAGACGTGGGAACTGTCAAAAGCCTTTGGGAAGCAAATATGGAGCTGCTTGATGACGACCCGGGAATTAAGCTTGATGATGACGATTGGAGAATTTACAGTCGAAATCCTATTGCACCTCCGCATTATGTTGCGCCTGAGGCTAAGCTTCGCAACTGTTATATAACAGAAGGCTGTGACATATACGGAGAGGTAGACCACTCGGTAATATTTGATAATGTTATAATAGAGGAAGGTGCAAAAATCGAAGATTCTATTATCTTCCCGGGAACTATTGTAAAAAAAGATGCGGTTGTCTATAAGTCGTTGATTGGCTCAAATGTTGTGATAGGCGAGGACAGTCGTATAGGGTCAAATGATTCAAGTGCAAATGACTCCTATATCAACAGCAAAATCTGTACTGATGATATAACTCTTATTGCACCTGATATTGAAATCGGTGATGGTGTGAAGGTTGCAAGTAACTCAATGGTAATAGACGATATTGCAGAGTAATGGTTGAAAGGATTGATAAATATGAAGAATGATTTAATGGGATTGATTTTTGCCGAAAATCCGGAGGCAGCAATGGGAGAGCTTACCTCTATACGTTCGTTGGCGGCGGTTCCCTTCGGCGGAAGATACAGAATTATAGATTTTGTCCTGTCTAATATGGTAAACTCTGCGATTATTAATGTCGGAATAAATACGCCGTATAATCACCAATCGCTCAGTGACCATTTGGGAACAGGTAAGCCGTGGGATATAGACAGAAAGGATAATGGTTTGTTTATCTTACCGCCTAAGGAGGCATTTGAACCGGGTGAAATAAGAGGCGGAGTTGATATTTTAAACGGCATTACTCACTATGTGTCAAAAAGCCGTCAGAACTATGTTTTGGTTTCGGATTGTAATATAATATGCAATATAGATTATTCTGAGGTATTAAAATTCCATATGGAAAATGATGCTGATATTACATTGATTTATACTGAAATACCTATGATAAGCACAAAGGAGTTATCCACAAAAATTATGCTTGATGTAGACGGCGAAAATGTTGTTAAGGATATTCAGGTATACCCAATACAACAGCGTACCAATGCTTCGTATATGCATATGTTTATAATCGAAAAAAGTCTGCTTTTAGAGCTTTTGGGTGATGCTGTTGCACATAATAAGCATTATATTGCCAAAGATATTTTGTTGGCAAATCTTGAGAGATTAAAAATTATGGGATATAAATATGACGGATATTGCAGAAAGATTGATAATGTCAAGAACTTCTTTGATGTAAATCTTGAACTTTTGAACAAAGAAGTCAGAGATGAGCTTTTTGGCAAAAACAACGATATGCCGATATATACAAAGGTCAAGGATACCATTCCGACAAAATATGGCAAGAGTGCAGAGGTCAGCAACTCATTTATAGCTAACGGATGCGTTATAGAGGGTACGGTTAAAAACAGTATTCTGTTCCGTGGTGTCCATATCGGAAAGGGTGCAGTTGTTGAGAATTGTATTATAATGCAGAACTCACAGGTAATGGATAATTGCTTGCTCGAAAACGTAGTATTTGATAAAGAAGTTGTTTTAAGGAGCGGCAGGAAGCTTGTGGGTCAGGATACCTATCCTATGGTAATAGGCAAAAAGACAATTGTATAAAAATTTACACAAATTCAACAGACAAATATAAGGGGTGTGTGATATGAGTAAAATATTAATGTGTTCTTCAGAGGCGGCTCCGTTTGCTAAAACAGGCGGACTTGGCGACGTTCTTGGTGCTCTTCCGCAGGCTCTTGCAAAACTTGGAAATGACGTCAGAGTGGTTTTACCTAAGTATGGCTGTATTCCTGAGGAATATAAGTCAAAGATGGAATTTTTATTCTTTATATATGTTCCGCTTGGATGGAGAAGAAAGTATTGCGGGGTTTTTAAGTTAGAAAAAGATGGCGTAACATACTACTTTTTAGATAACGAATATTATTTCGGTGATGTGTATTTATATAAGTGGAATGACCTTGAGAGATTTGCGTTTTACGACAAAGCCTGTCTTGAAATTCTGCCAAAGCTTGACTTTAAGCCTGATGTAATACACGCACACGATTGGCAGGCGGGAATGGTTCCTGTATTGTTAAATGCGTATTATGTAAGAGATGTGTTCTATCAGGGAATAAAAACAATGTTTACGATACACAACTTAAGATATCAGGGTATTTATTCCATAGACATTGTTTCTGATTTCTTTTCCCTTGAACCGCAATTCTTTACAGAGGATAAGCTTGAGTTTCACGGCTGTGCCAATCTGTTAAAGGGCGGAATTGTGTATTCTGATTATGTGACAACAGTAAGCCCCACATATGCGGAGGAGATTAAAACTCCCCTTGGAGGAGAAAAGCTGGAAGGCTTGCTGTCAGCACGTTCAAATTCTTTGTTTGGAATAATAAACGGATTGGATTACTCGGTATATAATCCCAAGACCGATAAGTCAATATACGAAAATTATGATGTTAAAACAGTCAAGACAAAGAAGAAGATAAACAAGATAAAACTGCAGGAGCAGTTAGGCTTGCCAATAGATGGCGAAAAGGCTATGATAGGTATTGTATCAAGATTGGTTGACCAAAAGGGCTTTGATATAATCACTGCCGCAATGGGCGAGCTTATGAGTATGGACATACAGATTGTTGTAGTCGGAACAGGTGATGCAAAGTATGAAGAAATGTTCCGTCAGACTGCTTGGTACAACCCCACAAAGATGTCCGCTAACATAATGTTCAGCAACGATTTGGCACATAAGGTTTATGCCGCATCTGATTTGTTCCTGATGCCGTCAATGTTTGAACCTTGTGGATTGAGTCAGCTTATATCTTTTGCGTACGGCACCATTCCCATTGTGCGAGAAACAGGGGGACTTAAAGATACCGTTCAACCTTATAACAAGTTTACAGGTGAGGGAAACGGCTTTAGCTTTTATCCGTATAACGCAAGTGATATGGCGTATACAATACGTATGGCATTGGGATATTTTGCCGATAAAAAGGTTTGGAACAAGCTTGTTACAAATGCTATGAAGTTAGATTTTTCTTGGAAAAACTCGGCAGAAGAATACAATAATCTGTATAAAAACTTAATAGGATAAATTTTAAGATATAACGGGGCTGTTGCATTTTAATTTGCAACAGCCCCACTAATATTATTTGCTTTTAATCATATTATATTCCGTTACGTTTAACAGAAAATTTTTATCTGTGCTTATGTCATTATCGAATGCTGATTTTATCTCATCATATGATGCTGTACGCAAGTTTATTTTATTGTATTGCTTATTGAACAATCCCCAATTATCATATGAGACATTAAAGGTCTTATATGTCCATTTAATACGGCTTATGTCATTGCTTAAATACTTCTCGGTTGCGTATCGTTCAAGAGCTTTACTGTTGTACTCACCAACAAGAGCCGCAACACCATACTGTTCTTTTGCTGTGATAAGCTCGTTTACTCTTTTGTCAATCATATCAACAGTTGTATCATAGATGTGTAACTGATAAATCATATTTGTCCAACCATATTCGCTGGGGTCAGGCAATACATCAATTGTCCATATGCCCTCAACGGTTATAGGGTGATTTGCGTCAACCTTGCGTATTGCCTTAATCATTCTGTCGTATACAGAGTTTGTATGGGCAACTGCTTCTGAGCTTTCTGCTTTCCAAGCGTATTCACCGGAATAATTTCCGTTGTTTTGAGGTTCATTCATAATGTCGTATGCCGCAACACAGTTGTAGTCAGCATATCTTTTGGCTATGGCAGTCCAGACGTTCTCCATTATCTTCAAGTTTTCTTCGCTTGTGTATAACTCGTTTTTAGCAGTTATGCCTGTGCTGTGGTTCATACTTTGTCCGCCCGGACAGCCGTGCATATCAAGAATTGCATATATGCCGTGCTTTTGACATTGCTCAAGTGCCCAATCAAGACGTTTAAAACCATCTGAGTCCATATCAACCTTACCGCTTTTACTTGTAAAGCTTCTGTACCAAAAAGGAATACGAACGCAGTTAAAGCCGAGTGCCTCTATAATTGCAAAATCGTCAGCAGTTATAAAATTGTCTTCATAGGACTCAATTAGCTTGTCGGTTAGACGTTCGCCAAAACGTGATGTCAAGGTGTCAAGGATATCCGAGTACGCCGCATCTTTAAATGATGCAACAGGACTCATCCATTCCTCCATAAGCAGCCAGCCGCCTAAGTTTACACCATTCAGCACCACTGTATCCTCTCCGTTAGTCAAATTGCCGTTATCAACATAAAGCATAGATTTGATTTCGGGATTTTTGTGAAGCATATCCGGCGGCAGAAATGAACTTTTTACCGCATATTCGTACAAGCGTATGAATGTGACAATTCCTTGCTCAATCGTATATGTTGAATTTGGTGCAAAGGTATTGTCGCTCATACCATTCATAACCGCCCAAGCGGATACATTATCCACATAGGGTTTTGCCCAATCAGATATCTCGTCATAGTCAGTGTATGTATTGGTATAGCTTGATGCAGGACTATGGTCACCTGTAATTACGGCATATGTGTTGGATAGAATTTTAGCCGCTTCCTGTCGGGTTATATTGTTGTCAGGCAGAAATTTGCCGTCATCTGTGCCTGAGATTATGCCTAAGTAATTTGCGGCTGTTACATACACATCATTCGTATCGGAAAAATGAATATCATTTGCGTTTTCTGCAAGGTATTCAATATCCAACTCAAATGCTGCCGATAGAAATGTAATCGCAAGATGAGTGAATTCAAGACGGGTGATATCTTCTGTATATCTGCCCTTTAATTCATTGGGGATAATCCCTGCAGAGTCGGCAAAGTCAATGTAATCCGATGCCCAATCCGAACAATTGTCTGCTGCATAGGCAGGCGTAAGGTTTATAATGAAAATTATGGAAAGAACTAAAAGTAGAAATTTTTTCATTAAATTATCCTTCCTTATATTTATTCTTGTATGCTGAACAGTAAATCCCCGTATGATGGGAACGGCCAATATTCTTTTGCGGTATGAACCTCCATTATGTCAGCAATTCTTCTGACTTCATTCATACTTTCAAGAACCTTATCGTGATAGAAATCGGCTTTATCTTTTGCAGATTTGATATCGTGAGCAGCTTTTACAAGCTCGTCAAGCTTGTTTATATTGCAATAGATTTCGTCTAAGCAGGAGGAGAGCAGCTCAATTGTCTTTTCTTCATAAGTTCTTGATGCCGATGCACATACGTTTGACTTAACCGACAACTCATCACAGAGAAGTTTTAGGTATTTTGCTACAGCAGGGATAATATCCTGACGTGCCATTTCAAGCATTGTCAAGGCTTCGATATTGATTACCTTGCTGTAATTTTCATAGCTGATTTCTGAACGTGACAAAACTTCGTCACGGGTGAGTATTCCGTGCTTTTCAAATAATTTTATATTTTTCTCGTCTGCAAAGTGGGAGATAGCCTCAGGCGTACTCTTTAGATTTAAAAGCCCGCGTCTTTCAGCCTCAGCAACCCATTCGTCAGAATAATTATTTCCGTTAAATATAATCCTGCCGTGAGTCTTTAATGTATTTTGCATAAGAGTATTCAATGCGGCATTAAAGTCAGACTCCTTTTCAAGATAGTCAGCAAATTGGCTCAATGCATCAGCAACTGCTGTGTTTAAGATGAAATTGGGACCTGAAACGGACAGACTTGAACCCGGCATCCTAAACTCAAACTTGTTACCTGTAAAGGCAAAGGGAGAAGTTCTGTTTCGGTCGGTGGTATCTTTGGTGAAGTCGGGCAATGCATCAACACCTGAGGTCATTTTTTCTCTTGCCCTTTCAGTGTAATCA
>CADAVS010000021.1 GCA_902791425.1 uncultured Ruminococcus sp. | reverse complement strand
ATTAGTTATGTCGTGTATATCTTTCACCGCTACGGCGGCATCTTTCAGCGATGTTGATAATGATGCAACTGTATCGTGGGCAAAAGAGTCAATCGAAAAGATGACAGATGCCGGCTATATTAAGGGATATGAGGATAACACCTTCCGTCCTTACAACGCCATCACCAAAATTGAATGTTTGATTTTGATGTCAAGAATGTTGGGCTTTGAGGACAGCAAGTATTCTCAGACAGTTAAAAACGCAAAAGATAAGTATGGCGATACCGCAAAAAAATATAACACTACATACACCAACGAATTAAGCTATTTGTTATACTGCGGTGTACTTAAGGAGAGCGAGCTTGTTGACTATGCTTCATCAGCCAACGCTAATACCCAGCTTTTGAGATATCAGGCTGCTATGCTTATGGCAAAGCTTATGGGTGCCGACAAGGAGGCAAAGGCATACTCCGTATCAACTCCGACTTATTCGGATAATGTTGCAATTCCTCAATCCGCAAGACCATATGTTGAGTATGTGACTGCAAACGGAATTATGAACGGTATGACAGCCGCAGACGGAGAACAGGCACAGTTCTCACCTGTTACCACACTTACACGTGCCCAGATGGCAACCTTACTTGCCAGAATGATGGACAAGATGGATGTTAAGTATGTTTCTGGTGTTGTCGAAAACGCAAAGGATTCTTCTATATACGTAGACGGCAAATTGTATTCATTTAATTCTTCTGCCAATGTGTACGTTGACGGAGAAGCAGGCTATGGTTCTGATATAGCTGATAACACAACTGCCAACCTCGTTGTTGTATGCGGCAAGGCTTCAGTTGTAGAGGGCGTTGCAGGCGAAAAGGAAACAACTGTTGTCTATGGTATGGTTAAATCAAGAAACGAAAGCTCAACAGGCAAAAAGATTACTGTTGCCGACTACGAAAATACAGATGATACTGCTGAGTACAATGTTGCAGACGGATGCACTGTTACCATTAAAGACTCAAAGGCAAACTTTGCTGACTTATCCGTAAATGATTTTGTAAAGCTCGTGCTTACAGGCTCTAAGGTTACAAGCATCTCCGTTGAAGAAACAAGCGACGAGGTTGAAGGCACCTTGGTTGAGGCGTCATATGACGAGGACGACCACGTTTTCTTCGAGGTTGCTGACAGCTCAGGCAATACTGCAACTTATGTGGCATCATCAAAGGGTGTTACTGTAAAGAGAGACGGTGATACGGCAGAGGTTAAGGACTTATCATCAGGTGATGCTGTTACACTTAAGCTGAGCTACGGCAAGGTAACAAAGGTTACTGCCGAGGGCAAAACTGAGACTATTTCAGGTCTTTTAACCGAGATTATCATTTCGAATGAGCCTAAGGTTACAATTCAGTCAAATGGTAAATCAACAACATACAGGTTGCGTTCAAATGTTGTAATCACTGTTGCAGGTGCAACCTCAGACATATACAGCTTGCGTCCGAACATCTCCGTCACAGCTAAGCTTGACAGCAATGAGATTAAGACTCTCTCTGCTTCAACAATCACAACAACTGAAAACGGAGAATTTTCGGGTACTGTTACAGGCAAGAACACAACATATAAGGTTATTAATGTTAAGGACGATAATGGCAACATTCAAAGTGTATACTACAACTCAGCCACAACGTTCTTAAACAGCAGCGGCATAAGCTCCTCTGTTAAAAACATTGAAAACGGTTCAAGCATCTCTGTTACAGGCAAGTACAATAACGGAATTTTCGAAGCTACTATAATTATTATAAAATAACAAGAATTTCTACGGGGAGCTGTCTAAATCAGGCAGCTCCTTTTACTTTGGTTAATAATCGGGCTTTAGCATCATATCCAAAATCTCGTCTTCAAGCTTTTGATAATCCGACTCGTTACTATCCTCATAATTATTAAACGAGTTCTTTTTTATATGATATTTCATTTTATTTTGTTTTGTTTTATTTTGTTTATTTAATGTGTTACCAAAACTGTTACCAAAACTGTTACTATCATTATTACAATTACTGTGACTATCATTATTACTATTATTGTTACTATCTGATTCTTCCTCTTTTTTAAACATAACCAAAGAGTTAATTTTATATTCGGTAGCATCCTTGTTTTTAAATCTAAAATCAATAAGTCCCATTTCCTGCATAGCAATCCTGTTTTTTCTTATTCCGCTGACGGACAGACCTGAATTTAATGACAAAACGCTGTTAGGCACAGAAAACCACTCCTTCCAACCACATTTGTTGTTTATCGCCATCAAGGTGTACCACAGGGAAATCTGCCCTGGTGACATTGGATGTACGGATTTGTATTCGGAAAAAGCAATAATTTCTTTTAAGTAGTTCATATTTTCCCCTCACTTTTGATAATATGTGCTAATTATATCAAAACAAAAGTGCCATATAGGGACAAAAAAGCGGACACATACTGTCCGCTTGCGTATATAAAATTTATTAACCTATTTTTGAATTAACATACTCCGCTATTATTTTTGCAGTATTGTCAATTCCGATTTTTTCGGGGTTTATTGTCAAGTCATAATTTTCAACATCTCCCCACGCCTTGCTTGTGTAAAAGTCATAGTAGGAACGCCGTCTTTTATCAATTCTGCTTACATAATCTACCGCCTCGGTATGTGTAAGTCCGATTTTGTTCATAACACGATTAACCCTGAAATCATCAGATGCCCATATATAAATATTGGTCAAATTGTTATGTTCACGCAGAATATAATCAGCACATCTGCCCAGAAAAATACAAGAACCATTGTCAGCTAAACGGCGAATAATATTTGCCTGAACACCAAAAACATTGTCCGTATGGAAAGGTGATGCAATACAAGAAGCATCACTGCCGCTTTTTAAGCCTATTACAAGTGAGTAAAGCAGGCTGCTTGTAGGATGTTCTTCCAGGCCGTCAAACAGGTTTTCCGATATACCGCTTTCCTTAGCTAAATCAACAATTTTCTGTTTGTCGTAAACAGGTATATTAATAAGCTCAGATAACTTACGTGCAATCTCATCACCGCCCGAACCTACCTGTCTTGAAATAACAATAACATTATTTTCCATCAGAACATTCCTCCATTTCACAAATTAATTATATTTGACTGCATTGCACAATTCATTGGCTCCTTAATTCTCCATTTATTGTGGGACGATGTGGGCATCGTCCCCTACAAATCCGACAGGAGCAAGCCCCTGTTCTACAATTATGCAATGATGCATATAATTCAAAATAATTTTTTCATTACGGTTGGGCTTGGCAACCGTATGGGCTTTGGGCAATTATTCAATAAAATTATTTTGAATTTATTGCAAGCCAATTAAATATTCATTATAAATTTATCCATACATCCATTCTATCACAAATTATGTTACAAAAAAAGATATATTTTATAGTTTACATATAGAAAACTGAGGCTGTTTTTTATACATAATTACCATATTTCATCCAAGTGCCACATCAAGCAGCATCATTACAGTAAACCCTGCCACTATTCCCATTGTTGCAATATACGGATTGACATCCTGATTTTGTTGACATTCGGGAATAAGCTCGTGTACGGCGACCAAAATCATTGCCCCTGCCGCAAAGGATAATGCAAAGGGCAAAACAGTTTCTATATACACAACCATAATGGCTCCGATTACACCTGCAATTGGCTCTACGATTCCCGATGCCTGACCTATCAAAAAGCTCTTTTTACGCGAAAAGCCCTCTCTCCTCAGTGGCAACGATACCGCCGCACCCTCAGGAAAGTTCTGCAAACCTATACCCACAGCAATAGTTATCGCACCCATCAACGCCTCCATTGTGTATCCTTCGAGATGAAGTGCACCGAATGCAACGCCAATTGCCAAGCCTTCAGGAATGTTATGAAGTGTAATCGAAAGCACAAGCAAGATTATTCTGTTCATTCTCTCTGAGGCAGTTATGTTGTCCGAGCATAGCTTACGTCTTGTATAAGTCACTGCCTTGTCAGACGCCCACATAAAAACCGCACCGCACAAAAAGCCTATTGACACTACAAACCAGGCAGGTGTTTTGAGATACGCCTCCGCCCTCTCTATTGCAGGCTGCAAAAGTGACCAAAAGCTTGCGGCTATCATAACCCCTGCGGCAAAGCCTAACATTATATTAAGTATTTTTTGGTTAGGATTTTTAAAAAATATCACAACTCCCGAACCCAACGCAGTGACAAACCAGGTGCCAAGGGTTGCAACAAGAGCCATAATCACAACATTATTCATAAAAATATCACCCTATAACAATCTATGCTAAAGATTGAACAGGGTGATAAAACATAAGTTATTTTCGCTATACGCGTTTTTCGTTATAGTTCTTAAGTGTATCTATGCAATAATATACAGCCGCAGTCAGCATTGCAATTATCATTACGGCAATCACTGTTGTCATTGCGTATTTGGGGATATTATCCCAGATAATCAGCAAAATGACGCCTGCATAGAATATAACAGTCGACAGCTTGCCGAATTTGTTTGAAGATACCACTATCTTCTTAAAGTACAATATTCCTCCGACAGTAATCATAGTTACCTCTTTGAGAAGAACAAACACAAGCAGCCACAAAGGTATCGTCTGTCTTAGGACAAGACAGACAACGGCAGTAATCTGCATTAGTTTATCAACAAATGGGTCGTATATCTTACCAAAGTTGGTTATCATATTAAATCGCCTTGCGATAAAGCCGTCTACAATATCGGTAACACCTGAGAGAATAAATATGGCAACTGCAATTCCGGGATTTTCGCTTAACATAAAATACGCAAAAACAGGCACCAAAGCCAATCGCATAGTCGTCAGTATATTAGGAATCAATAATTGTCACCTCTCACTTTTTCAAGAATTGCATAAACTTCAGGATATGCCTTCTTCATATTAACAGGCACAAAATCGTTGTTTACAAAGCCGTGACTTGTATAACCCTCTGCCAACAGAGTGTTGTCTCCCTCACGCACTGCTGAATACACAAACCTGCAAGTGGCAGCACCTAACTTTTCTATCTTAGCACTTACGATTACGGTATCGCCGTATTTTGCACCCTTTTTGAACTTACAATAGCAGTCCACAAGAGGCAGCATTACACCTTGCTTTTCCAAGTCAGCATATCTGATGCCATAGCTTTCCATCAGCTTTTCTCTTGCGATTTCAAACCAGGGAAAATATCTCGAATGGTATACTACACCCATTCTGTCCGTTTCGCCGTATCTGACTTCTATTTTTGTGCTAAACATAAACTATCACTTCTTTGTAATATTATTTGTCCGAAAATCTCTCTATAATCGCTTTAACAATACGCTCAGATGCCTTGCCGTCGCCGTATGGGTTTACAGCCTTTGCCATCTTATCGTATTCCTCTTTGTTAGTCAAAAGCTCGTCAGTCATATTGAATATAACTTCTCTGTTTACCCCTGCAATCTTAACTGTGCCTGCGTCAATTGCCTCAGGTCTTTCGGTTTCGTTTCTCAGAACAAGCACGGGCTTACCCAGTGACGGAGCCTCCTCTTGCAGACCGCCTGAATCGGTGAGTACAAGATATCCGCGTTTGATTGCATTGTGAAGCTCGTCAGCATTCACAGGGTCAATCAATTTAACTCTGTCTAAGTCACCTAAAATTCTTGAAGCTGTTTCACGCACAACAGGGTTTAAGTGAACGGGATAAACCACCTCTACATCCTCGTGCTTTAAGACGATATCTCTTACCGCATTGCAGATATTTTCAAGAGGCTCACCCAAATTTTCACGTCTGTGTGCAGTCATAACGATAACTCTCTTGTTATCCCAATCCAATTCTTTAAGACACTCGTCTTTAAATATATAGTCCTCACGGACAGTTGTGTTAAGAGCGTCAATTACAGTATTGCCTGTTATAAATATATCCTCGGGAGAAACATTCTCGTTTAACAAATTCTGTTCGTTTCTCTTGGTGGGTGCAAAATGCATATCGGCAATAACCCCTGTTATTCTGCGGTTTACCTCCTCAGGAAACGGAAAATACTTGTTGTAAGTGCGAAGTCCCGCCTCAACGTGACCCACAGCAATTTGATTATAGAACGCAGCCAAAGAGCCGACAAAGGTTGTGGAGGTATCACCGTGAACCAAAACAATGTCAGGCTTTGCTTCCTTCATTACTTGGTCAAGTCCTTCCAATGACCGTGTAACGATTTCCACAAGGGTTTGTCTGTCCTTCATAATATTCAAATCGTAGTCAGGCTTAATATCAAAAATCTCTAAAACCTGGTCAAGCATCTGTCTGTGCTGTGCGGTGACACATACGATTGACTCTATCTTATCAGAGTTTTTTTCCAGCTCCTTTACAAGTGGTGCCATCTTGATAGCCTCCGGTCTTGTGCCGAAGATTGTCATAACTTTGATTTTACTCATTTTTATCTTCCTCTTTCTTTTGAGTATTTTCCCGATTAATATCTATACTGTGAATATCATCGCTGAGCATTCCCTTTTTATTGTCGCTCATCAGCTTGAGAGATGCCAATATAATTATCAAAACTGATAATATTAAAAATACACCTCTTAGATAGCCCTTCATAGAAACTACAACAGCAGTAAGGCACAGAACCATTGTCAATGTGTAAAGAATTGCTACGGTCTGCTTTTGAGAAAAGCCCATATCAAGCAATCTGTGATGCAAATGCCCTCTGTCAGGCGACATAGGTGATTGACCTTTCAGCGTTCTTCTGACAATAGCGAACAATGTATCAAATATCGGCAATCCAAGGACAATAATAGGTATCGCAAAGGAAATAATAGCCGACATCTTTAAAAAACCCTGGACTGAAACACAAGCCAATATAAAGCCTAAGAACAAGGCTCCCGTGTCGCCCATAAATATTTTTGCGGGGTTAAAGTTATATGGCAAAAAGCCAAAGCCCGCACCTGCAACAGCCGCAATGATTATGGCTACATTTGCGTTTTGAGTTATAAGCGTAAGTGCCAGCATACAAACAGATGCAATAGATGAAACACCCACCGCAAGACCGTCAAGTCCGTCTAAAAGGTTTACCGCGTTACATACACCCACAATCCAGAATATAGTAATTGCAACCGATACCCAATAGTTCAAAACTATATAGGGCGGTCCTATCCAAGCGGAAAACGGGTTGGCAAAATGCTGAATTCTGACGCCTGAATATACCACAATTGCCGCCGCAATAATTTGGCAGAGCATCTTAACAATTGCCCTCATATCCGTAATATCGTCAATCATACCTACAATGACGATAATAACACTGCCTATCAATATGCCTGCTGTTTCACGGTCAAGCACTGCAAAGCACAAAACACTTACGATAAAGCCATAGAATATGGCAAGACCGCCAATCAATGGTGTCGGCTTTTTGTGAATTCTTCTCTTATCCTTAGGCACATCAATCGCATTTAACTTATGTGCAAGGGATATTACCATAGGTGTTGCCGAAAAGGACAGCAAAAAAGCGACAGCAAGTGCGAGTACAACAATGATGTTATTGTTTATAATCATATATAATCCTCCGTAAATTAGGGTTGAATAAAGCCAACCTTTCTGTAAACCTTGCTGATTGTCTTGCGTGCAGTTAAGTTGGCAATCTCAGCTCCGCTTCTGTATATTTTCTCGAGATAATCCTTGTTGGACATAAGGTCATTATACTTTTCCTGAATAGGACGCAACGCCTCGATTACCGCCTCAGCAACAGCAGGCTTAAACACGCCGTAGCCCTTGCCGTCAAACTCGTTTTCGATTTCCTCCATTGTTTTGCCTGTTACAGCACCGTAGATGCTCATAAGGTTTTCGATACCTTCCTTGCCCTCTCCCCGTTTAACCTCTGAGCCTGAGTCAGTAACGGCTCTTTTAATCTTACGCATAACTGCATCGGGAGAGTCAAGCATAAGTATATATCCGTTTTCGTTGGTGTCTGACTTTGACATCTTTTGTGCAGGGTTTTGAAGGCTCATTACCCTTGCACCAACCTTTGGAATATATGCCTCGGGAACCTTAAAGGTTTCGCTGTAGGTGTTGTTAAATCTCTGTGCAATATCCCTTGTTATTTCAAGGTGCTGTTTTTGGTCCTGTCCAACGGGAACCAAGTCCGCCTGATACAGCAGAATATCTGCCGCCATAAGTACGGGATAGGTAAACAAGCCTGCATTTATGTTGTCTGCGTGCTTTCTTGACTTGTCCTTATACTGTGTCATACGTGACAGCTCGCCCATATATGTGTTACAGTTTAAGACCCAGGACAGCTGAACGTGTGCAGGCACGTGAGATTGAAAGAATATAGGACTTTTTTCAGGGTCTATGCCCGATGCTATAAACAGGGCAAGCAAATCCATTGCATTCTTTCTGATATCCTTAGCCTCTTGACGTACAGTAATGGTATGCAAGTCCGCAAGCATATAATAACATTCGTATTCATCTGTTTTTTGCAGTTCAACCCAATTTTTAAGAGCGCCGAGATAGTTACCTATTGTCATTGCACCTGATGGCTGAATACCGCTTAAAATTCTCTTTTTATCTGACATTATGCTATAATTCCTTTCCTCTGTTATTCTCCGACTGCCTCTTTAAGAACCTCTGCCAATATACCGATACCCTTTTCAATCTGTTCAAATGACGCCATTGAATAGTTCATTCTGAAGCAGCTGTATACCTTTTGGTCGTCAATCATAGTGGTAGCCCCCGGAACAAAGGCAACGTTTTTGTCAATTGCAGCTTTAAGCAGTTCCTTGCTGTCAATACCGTCAGGCATTGTGCAGAACAGGAAAAGTCCGCCCTGAGGTCTTGTGTGCTTTACACAGCTTGGGAACTTCTCGTCCATCAGCTTCATCATATATTCACACTTTTCGCCGTATACCTTGCTTATTTTCTTGATATGCTCGTCGATTGAATAGCGTGTAACAAATTCATAAGCCATCATCTGTGTGATAACAGGGGTGTGAACGTCTTGCACCTGCTTGCAGATAACCATTTTTTGAATAAGCTTAGGTGTTGCACTTGCAAAACCAATACGCATACCGGGTGACAAAATCTTTGAGAATGAGCCAAAGTATACAACTCTGTCATTTTTATCGAGAGATTTAAGAGTCGGAACTGCCTCTCCCGAAAATCTTAATTCCCCGTACGGATTGTCCTCAAATACAATAAAATCATATTTTTCGGCAAGCTCTAACACCTTTTTACGTTTTTCAACGGACATAGTAATTCCCGACGGATTTTGGAAGGTTGGGATAGTATACAGAATTTTAACATTGCTGTGCTGTTTTAAAATATCCTCAAGCCCCTCTGTATTAATACCATCATCATCTACGTTAACTCCATATAGCTCCGCATTATATGAACGGAAGCAGTTAAGTCCGCCGATAAAGCTGGGCTGTTCACAAATAACTCCGTCACCGGCGTTTAAAATCGACTTTGCTGCAAGGTCGATACCCTGCTGACCGCCGCTGACAATTATTGTATCGTCTGCATCTGATATTATCCCCTGAGTTTTAAGCCTGTCAATAACCCATTCCTTAAGGGGAGTATATCCCTCGGTTATTCCGTACTGCAAAGCCTGCGGTCCGTTGTTCTTTAAAACCTCAGCCGCAATCTCAGCAAGCTCTTCATTTGGAAACAGAGCCGAGTCAGGCGAACCGCCTGCAAAGGAAATTATCTCAGGCTTTGCCATCAGCTTGAACATCTCTCTGATAGCTGAACCCTCAAGTGATTTGACTTTATCCGAAAATTTTTCTTCTATGTTTACCATTGTTATTCACATATCCCTTCTGTTTTATAATTCACTGCTTTTTATCCATTCCTTTATTGCAACAAACAAAGCAATCAAGGATGCAATAATAAGAACAACATTAGATATAACCTCAAGATAGTTCTTGAACTTTATAATTTTCATACTTCTTTTAGCTTTTCGTGTATTGCTTTTAATTTTTTTGCCCACATAATCCGCCGCATTTGACGCATAGCCGCCGACCTCTTTGACATAAGGTCTTGCAAAATCTACAGCATTTTGTGTGTATTCGTAAAACTTATTCATCAACGAACTCAACCTCCGCTATGTACGGCAACTGTCTGAATCTCTCACCGCAATCCAAGCCGTAGCCGATAATAAATTTATCTTCAATAACAAAGCCTGTATAATCAGCCTCAAGCTCAACCTTACGTCTTGACGGCTTGCTGAGCAAGGTGCAAATCTTAACTGAGGCAGGCTCTCTCTCTGCCAGAACTTCTTTAAGCCGAGTCAAGGTATTGCCTGAGTCGATAATATCCTCAACAATAAGCACATCCTTGCCCTTGATATCCACATCAATGTCCTTTTTTATCTTAATTTTGCCTGTGCTTACCGTTCCGTCAAGGTAGCTGGAAACCTCCATAAAATATACGCTGACATCACAATTCAGCTTTTTTATAAGGTCAGCCATAAACACAAAACACCCCTTAAGTATACCAAGAACAATTACCTCTTTGCCCTTATAATCTCTGTTTACTTCTTCGGCAAGTCTTGATACGCCCTTTGCCAATTCGTCTTGGCTTATCATAACCTTACCTATCTTCATAACTTGTCCCATATGTTATCACCAGGCCCTTCTTTGTATTTTTGTTTACACGATAGTTTTCTGCAACTCTGTATCCGATTACAGCGACAACTTGGTCGTTGGTGCAAAGCAAAGGAATTTTCCCGCTCTCGCCTCTCGGAATTTTTTTATCTATAAAAAAGTCTTTCAGCTTTCGTGATTTTCCATCTTTATACAAGACAATTCTGTCACCGACTTTACGGCTTCTGATGCATAATTCCTTCTCTGTCAGCCTGTCAAAATCAACAATCATCTGATTATTTTTCGGCTTGTATGCACCGCTCGTAACCTCAAGCCTGATATCCGACATTGATACCTCTTGATTTTCACCTAAGTCAACGTCATAGCAAAAGCCTTTGCTTACATCCTTGTTGTTCTCTTCCTCGGTCACAAACTCCAGCCATCCGTACTTGACATTTACAATAAGCCCCATAGGCAGCTTAGCGGAAGCACCTGTTTCTTTTGTGAGAAGATTTTTTATAATTTCAAGGTGTACCCTTTCAAGCTTATATTCATTGCCCATAACCTCTCTGCAAGCAATTTGTATAAGTCTGTTTTGAATACTGTCGCCCACCATATCAATGGATTTAATATCCAGCAAGGTTGGCTTTCTGTGGGGCATAGGACTGTTTATCCTCTTATACAGTCTCTCTGCATAGCCGTTTATAAACTCGGCATCCTCTGCGGAGTTATCGGCAAGATTACACAGGCTGTCAATAATCTTAGGATTGAAGTTATCCCTAAGCATTGGTATAAGCTCATTCCTGACTTTGTTTCTCGTATAATCATTAACCGCATTGGTGCTGTCCGTACAATAACTTAGATTATTATTGCGGCAATATTCTTCAATTCCGTCACGGCTCAAATCTAAGATTGGCCTTACAATTTTACCGTCACGCTTATACTTGATACTGCTCAATCCGTCTATGCCTGTGCCTCTTATTATACGCATCAAAACGGTTTCGGCTCTGTCATTTCTGTTATGTGCAGTTGCAATTTTAGTGTAGCCGTGCTTTTTACACAACCTTTCAAAAAAAGCATATCTGGCATTTCTGCCTGCGGTTTCCTCCGATATTCCGTCTGTCTTTGCAATGGCAGGCACATCTATGCGTTCCGCATAAAAGGGCAACGAGAGCCTTGTGCAAAGCTCTGCCGCATATGCCTCATCTCTGTTTGCCTCGTCACCTCTTATCATATGATTGAGATGTGCGGCACCGACTGTAATATTCAATTCATCCTTCAGCTTGCACATTATATCCAAAAGACTGACCGAGTCCGCACCGCCCGACAGTGCCACAAGAACCTTATCCCCTGATGCAATAAGCTCATTTTGGCTGATTGTATTTTTTACGATATTGAGTATGTTATCGTTAATTTTAGGATTATCACTCACGTTTAGCACTCCAATCTGAGAATGAAGTATATTCGCCAAGCCACGTCAGTTCAACATATCCCGGCTCACCGTTTCTGTATTTTGCAAAGTTACATTTAGTTTTGTTAGGCTCCTCCACATCATCCTTATAATATCCCTCTCTGTGCAGGAATATAACGATATCGGCATCCTGCTCTATAGCACCGGAATCACGAAGGTCACTGAGTATAGGCTCACGCTTTTCCTTATCTGAGGAACGACTGAGCTGTGACAGGGCAATGATAGGGATATTCAAATCGTTTGCCAATATTTTTAACCCTCTTGAAATCTCGGCAATTTCCTGCTGTCTGTTTCCCCTTGTTTCCTTGGAGCCGTTCATAAGCTGTAGGTAGTCGATAACAACTAAGTCAAGTCCCTTTTCAAGCATAAGCTTTCTGCACCTTGCACCTATTTCGGTTACATTTATACTTGAGGTATCATCTATATATATACCCGACCGCTCAATAACGGCGGTTGCGGTTCCGAATTTCTCTAAATCTTCATCTCTCAGGTCGCCTTTTTTTATCCTTTCGGAGCTTATCTTGGCAACACTTGAAATCATCCTGTTTGAAATCTGTATGCCCGGCATCTCCAAGCTGAATATGGCAACATTCTTGCCATACTTAATCGCCGCATTCTGAGCAATGTTCAACGCAAAGCTGGACTTACCCATACCGGGACGTCCCGCAATCAGAACGAGCTCTGCCGAGTGCAAGCCCGACGTCTTTCTGTCCACATCTATAAAGCCTGTGGGAATACCTGTAACAGCCTCATCCCTTTGGGACAGGGTGCTGAGCATTTCAATACTGTCATTGATGTATCTGCCGATATGAACAAGACCTTTGGTACTGCGGTTTTGGCTTATCTCGATTATGCCCTGCTGAGCATTTGCAAGTATGTCGTCAGTTTCTTCGTCACCGCGATAGCACATATTCTCAACATTTGACGCAAGCTTGATAAGCTTACGCAGTACAGATTTATCCTTGACAATATCAGCATAGAATATTACACTCTCAGTTGACGGAACAGCGTTTGCAACATCAACCACAAACCTTATACCGCCTATCTTGTCAAGGTCGCCGTTTAATCTCAGCTTTTCCTCTATTGTAATCAAATCTATGGGCTTACCCAAGCTGTAAAGCTCCACAAGGGCATTATACAACATTCTGTGACGTTCAATATAAAAGTCCTCTGCCTTTACTCTGTTTATAACCTCAGGTATGCAGGTTCTGTCCAAAAACATAGAGCCCAGGACAGATTGCTCCGCCTCATTGCTAAATGGTACAGCACGGCTTATCTCTTGCTGTGCGTTATTCAATTCATCAAATTGTGCCGCATCACTTATATTACCGCTCATAGACGTAGCACTCCTTTCGGTTTAAATTATTCCTCGGTAATCTCCACCTTAAATGTACCGACGATTTTCGGATAGAGAGTGACATTTACCTCTCTGATACCGCAAGTCTTAATTCCGTCGGGAAGGTCAATCTTTCTTTTGTCAACTGTAATGTTAAACTGTGCCTTAAGTGCATCGGCAACATCCTTTGAGGTGATAGAGCCAAACAGCTTACCCTCCTTGCCCGCCTTTGCTTTGAGCGAAACCTTAACCTCTTTAAGTCTTTCGGCAATATTGCTCGCCTTTAACTCCTCTTGGTTACGCTTGTATTCCTCTGCTCCCTTCTTGCCCTCTAACTCGTTTATAGCCTGTTTTGTGGCAAGAATGGCAAGTCCCTTCTTCAAAAGAAAGTTGTTTGCATAACCGTCACTTACATCAATAAGGTCACCTTTTTTACCCTGTGCCTTTACATCCTTAGTTAAAATTACTTTCATTGTCACACATCTCCTCTGTTATTAATCATATATGTATATTTTATCTGTTTTGAGTCTACATTGTAAATTGTAGGGCAGGGGCTTGCTCCTGCCGCATTGCAATGGAACACTGTCCTCATCGCCCCGTTCATTAAAAATTGTTTTTGAATTTATCGGCTCCCTTGTGTATCATTGTAGGGCAGGGGCTTGCTCCTACCGCATTGTAGGGGACGATGCCCACATCGTCCCGTTCATTAAAAATTATTTTGAATTCATTGGCTCCCTTGCGTATCATTGTAGGGCAGGGGCTTGCTCCTGCCGCATTGTAGGGGACGATGCCCACATCGTCCCGTTCATTAAAAATTGTTTTTGCATTTATCGGCTCCCTGCCGTATCCTATGCTCTATTTTATATCAATCAAACAATACTTCATCAATAGCATTTTTAAGCTTGAGCTCCGCCATAGAAATGCTTGTATTTTCAAGCTGAGCACCTGCAATGGTACTGTGTCCGCCGCCGCCTAACTTTTCCAATACAACCTGAACATTTATACTGCCGAGAGACCTTCCGCTGATTATAACCTTGTTTCCCACAAGGGCAAGCACAAACGAAGCCTCCACATTGCTGATGTCCAGCAAGTCGTCAGCCGCCTGAGCCACAACAAGCTGCAAATTTTTGGATACCGTATCACACACAGCCATAGCTATATTTCCGCGGTATATCTTTGTGTTGCCTATTATATTTGACTTTTGAATATAAGTCGAAATATCGTTTCTGAACAGCTTATGTACTCTCACGGGGTCAACGCCCATCTTTCTTAGGAACGCTGCCGCCTCAAAGGTTCTCGCCCCCGTTTTAAAGGTAAAGCCCTTTGTATCTAAGTATATGCCGCAGTAGAGAGCCTCTGCCTCAAGCAGTGACAGTCCCTTTTCGTCATCCATATACTGAAAGACCTCAGCTACCATCTCACTTGCAGACGAAGCATACGGCTCGTGGTATGTCAATGCTGTGTTTTCAATAAAGTCCTCACTTCTCCTGTGGTGGTCAATAAGAACAACATTTTTAGCCTTTTCCAACAGTTCCGGATATTCCACCATACTCGCTCTGTGGGTATCAACTACAATAAGCAGGGTATTCATTCCAAGCAAGGTTACCGCCTTGTCAAGAGACACAATTCCTTCGTTATATTCGCTGTGAATAAGTGCCTCTTTTAAAATAGCACCTACGTTGTTGTGATTTCTGTCAAGGGCAATATTAGCCTTCTTTCCCCTGTTCACAACCGCTCTGAACAATCCCACAGACGTTCCGAAGCTGTCAAAGTCGCAACCCTTATGCCCCATAATTATGACATTTGATGCCTTGTCAATCATATTGCACAAATTTTTGGCAACCACGCGAGCCTTAACCTTGGTTGTCTTTTCAACGCCCAAGCTCTTTGCACCGTAAAACGAATAGCCGTCAGCCGACTTAACAACCGCCTGGTCACCGCCTCTGCCGAGAGCCATTTCAAGAGCCGAAAGTGACATTCTGTCATTTTCTTTAATATCTTCTGCGTCAATACCAACGCCGATACTTAAGGTGACAGGAATTTTATTCTGTTGGTCAATCTCTTTTATCTCATTTAAGACCGAAAACTTTTCAGCAAGGAGCAAATCAAATTTTGCACTTTCAAAAAGAATAATAAATTTGTCCCTCTCATACCTTCTGTAAAAGCCATCGCCCCTCTCAACCCAAAGTCCGATACAACGCTCAACGTCACCGATTAAAACGCCGTGGTTTGAGGTGGGAGTTTCTCTTAAAACCTCGTCATAGTTGTCGATTATGGCAGTACATACCACAGTCTGTTTTTCGTCTAACTGATTTCTGAGTCTTGTAACATCACTGATATCAGCAAAGCTTATGCTTATCAGCTCATACTCTGCACTTTCATACTCTGTGCTTGTCTTTTTGCCCATCAACATAAAATCTCTGCCATTGTAAGAAAATGGTTTTGTCACGCTGTCATCGTCAATAAAATCGACAATTCTGATTGACGGAAAAATCTCCTGAATATTGATACCGTGAAGCTCATCAGGTTCACAAATATCGGCAAATTCCTGATTGTACCATTGAATTGTACCATCTGTTTCAACGATTACAATGGGGTCGGGAAAACCGAGAAGAGCCGATTTAACAGATGCCTCAACACCAAAGGAAAATTCATCAATGTGCTTTTTAAGCAATTCACGCTTGCCTATTGAATGATATATACCGCCTACAAGTATGCCGAGCCCTGCAACAACCGAGGCAACAGACGTAATCACCAAATAGATAATATAGTGGTTCCTTGCCGAAATATTTAAGGTACACAAAAACGAGAAAATACCGAGAACAACAAGCACAACACCGCATATGATATAAGTTTGTATATTGGAATTAAACTCGTTCCTCACAAGCTTTTTGACTTTGTTGTTAGCTTTTTTATTAATCTCCATACCTCTCACCTCCGAAACTGTCGTGGGAATCATTTTGGAACAGACTTCGGAAGAAGCCAACCAATACTAAAATTTCCCCCAAGAAGGGCATCAGCATAAACACCGAGAACCAAATGCCTATGTATATTATAAGTCTTATATACCACTGCCTTAAGACCTTGCTGAATTTCAAATCCAAAAATGCAAAGCCACAGATACCCAAGAAAATTTCCGACACAACCAAAACATTTTTAAGTGCCGCAGAATATACGCTTAAGTCCTTTGTTATAAAGGTCAGGATAAACAGAATAACAGTGATATGGCACACATACTTAGGTGCCACAAGCGTGTTAAAGGGTGTGTGCTGAACCTCTTTAATTCTCAAACGCTTCAGCACAAAAGCACCGACCATAGCGACCAAATACGCATAAAATACCGCAATGCATATTATAATTGTGGGCAGATAATACATAATCATATCTATTGCCTGATTAATCACCTGAGTGACAGCACCCGACATATCCTCACCTATATCAATACCGCTTGCGGTCATTGTTTCGGTGAGCATTGACTGCATATTGCTTGAATAAGAGGTCACAAAATCCCTTATTCCCGTGCCTGAGCCGTTGAGCATACTGAACTCAATCACCACACCGATAAGGGCAACCACTGCCGCAGCCGCAACCGATACGGAAAACTTATTTCCCTTTGAATTAAAAATTCCAAATGCCACAGCAGGTGCAACATACAAAAGTGCCATAACTCCCACAGACACAATATTGCCCGTCAATATAAATGTAATCAAAAAAGCACATACAAAAGCTAATATTCCCGAAGTAATGTTGTTCTTATAAAAAAGACACATAATGGGAATACCGCTGATAATTGCGGCTATACCCGAAATAAACGGAACATAAAGCGACATTATCATCAACAAAGCACATACCGCCGCTCCCATTGCGGACTCAGCAATTGCCTTAATCTTCATATTCATTATAAGAATTATCCTCTCTAATCTCACTTAAAAGACGGCTCAAGTCGCCAAACCTTTTCTCCAAGGGGTGATTGTCGTCAATCCCGCCCTTTAACTTTCTGCACATAGCGGCGTTCACTGCTTCGTCGGCTATACCTAAGCGTTTGCACAACAGCTTAGTGATAATCATAATACTTGCCGAATCATTTGCAAGTCTTATGTGGTTTTCGCTGTCAACCTCTGCCGATATATCGCCGAACAAATCTGTTATCGCCTGCATTAGCTCAACCTTTAAGAGCTCAACCGCCTTTATATTATTTGCAACATCTATTTCCATCATATCATCTCCGCAGGTTAAAATGGTATCCATACACGGATATAAAAATAGCAATATAAGTATTTTACCAAATATAATCAATTATTTCAATAGATTTTTTAAATTATTTTTGAATTTTATAGGCATTTGCCGATAAATCCAAAAAAATACGGGTCAAGCCTTAAAACCCGACCCGAAATCACTATAACAGCTCATATATTGACGGTCCCTCCTGCTTGGGCAGATGCTCTATCAGCATACAAAACATTCTGAACTCACCTATAAAGTTGTCCTTTGCTTTAACTTTGGAGTAAATCAAGCTCTGCTCAATAGAAATGTCTATCTCATCTACCTGCTTGGTGGATAATGTACTGCACGCCCACAGCCTGTTTCTGTGCCAAATATCAGCCATCTCCTCCACTCCCGCTTGAACCTTGTCCCAATCCTCATTATAGTAGTCCTTGTATACTGCCTCAGATATTTCAGAAATTTTGTTGCTGACCGACATAGTGTTGCAAATATGCAAAGTAGTAATTACAATTATCACAGCAAGCACCGCCAATGCACCGTAAATTCTTTTCAAAATGCATCACCTCTTTTCCATAGGAACCAAGACGACTTTACCGCTATCTCTTTCAAAGCTGAGATAAAAGACGTCGCTTGCCGATTTCACTCCGTGTTTTTTCAGACAGTTTTTAAGCCAATCATCATTTAATCCCAAATGCTCCATACATTCCTTGATAATATTGCCGTTATCTATAATAATATAACTCATTTTCACAGGCTCGCTCTTGATTTTCAGCTGTTGAGGCGTAACGGGACTGCTGTCGCTTTTCAGTATAACGCTGACCTTACCGTTTGTTTCCATAACAATAAAATCAACATCTTCCAGACTGCAGGCTCCGTTTCCCCTTACCTCTTCCATAATATCCGCCACATTAAAACGCTGTTTAAGCATTTCCTGCTGGTCAAACCTGCCGTTTTCATAAAAGGTGCTTGGGCGACCATATAAAAAACCTCTCGCCTTCGGCTGTTTGTATGCCAGATATGACAGCAATACCTCAAGTATCATCAAAATCATAATTGCGGCAATATTGGACACGAGAGGCACCTCCATATTTGTAATCGGCATAGCCGCAATATCCGATATTATTATGGTCACAACAAGCTCCGACGCCTCAAGCTCACCTATCTGGCGTTTGCCCATCATTCGCAAGGCACCTACTACAAAGACGTACATAATACAAGTTCTTATTATAGTTACAAGCAATTTTCTCCGCCCCTCTTTTTTCGCATTATGGAAATCATTACGGAAATATTATTAGCATTTATCATATCTTTATACCCATATTTTTTGTAAAGCCGTATACAAAGACGCATATGGGGAACAATAAAAACACTATAAATCAAACGGGTGAAAATTATGATAA
>CADAVS010000020.1 GCA_902791425.1 uncultured Ruminococcus sp. | reverse complement strand
GACATTGCACAATCGAACCTTTTCTGGGGTTTAAGCTTTGACCGAAGCCTGATGGATGAACGCGCCCGCTGCGCCCTTTCGCTCTTTAACGTAGCGATGGGTGCCGGCATGGCCAGCCGCCTGTTCCAAAAAATCCGCGAAGACAAGGGACTTGCCTACTCCGTGTATTCAACCGCCGACGTTTACCTCGACTGCACCGACTGGGGCGTATCCCTCGCCACCGAACCGCACCAGTTGAACACGGCGTTAGAACTTTCTCTCAACGAAATCCGTAACTTCTTGAAGCGCGGATTCAATAAGGGTGAATACGAACGCACCAAGACGAACATCCTCGGTGCCATGTATTTGGGCGCAGACAGTCCCGAAAAGCGCGTTGTGCGCATGGCCGAACAAGTGCTGCACTTGGGCGAATTCCATACCATGGATCAGTCCGAAAAGCTAATCCAGTCCATGCCCGAAGACGAAGTCGTCGCCATAACGAATAAGTTATTCGGCGCAGCTAAGTTTTCGGCAGCGGTAATCGAACCAGCTAGCAAGAAAAAGACTCAAATTCCGGTGCATTTTTTCTAAAGCCCGAAATTAATTCTTATTATTTAAGAAAATAAGGCATTATTATGAGAATTTCTACCAAAGGCCGCTATGCACTGCGCGTCATGATTGACCTTGCTCAACACAAAGATGAAGGGTTTATTGCCTTAAAGGATATCGCAGAAAGACAAGGCATATCCAAAAAATATTTAGAACAGATAGTACCGATTTTAAACAAATCGGACATCCTGCAAACAAATCGAGGATATCAGGGTGGATACAGACTTGCTCAGGAGCCGAGCAAATATACAATAGGTAAGATACTTCGTCTTACCGAGGGCAGTCTTGCCCCTGTATCGTGTCTGGACAATACCACAAATCAGTGCGAACGTCGTGACGAATGTGTAACGCTTTATATTTGGCAAGGACTTAACAAGGTTATCAACGATTATCTTGACAATATCACACTTCAAGATGCATTAGACCACCAGCAAGAAATGTATTCAAATGATTATATGATTTGAACTTTGAAATAAATCCTTGACAAACATACTGCTCATATGTTAAAATGACGTAGAAAATTTAATCAGACAGTTCGTGACCATCCTGTCTATAAACAAAACTACGGGTGATGGGCGTTGTACGCCCTTTTTATTTTCAGGATGGATTGCGCCATTATTTATTTAAAGGGTGATACAAATGATAAAAAAAATCCGTGCTGAATACCGTGAATTTCAAATTCTTATGAAATCTGTGCCATCATTAATCTTTGGGCTATTCCTTATGTCCGTATTCTCTATGAACCTGTTAGCTAACAAAAGCATAACTCTTCCGTTTGAGTGGCTCGCATTAGATTGCGGAATTATTGTGTCCTGGTTTACCTTTTTAACAATGGATATTATCACAACTCATTTTGGGCCTAAGGCATCAACAGAAATATCAATATTTGCTATTATAATCAATTTAGTTTTTTGCGTCATATTCTACATTGGCAGTTCAATCCCGGGTATGTGGGGCGAATCTTTTTCTGTAATAGACGGAACAATCGTCAATATCGCACTCGATAATACCTTTGGCGGCACCTGGTATGTAGTTGTCGGCAGTACAACTGCCTTTGTTGTATCGGCTGTAATTAACAATTTCTCTAACTTTGCAATAGGCAAATTATTTAAGAAAAACCCCAACGGCTGCATTGCATATATTTCAAGAACATATATTTCAACGACAATAGGTCAGTTTGCCGATAATATGACCTTTGCTCTCATTGTCAGTCACTTCTTCTTTGGCTGGACTTTGGTACAATGCATCACTTGTGCCCTAACAGGTATGTTGGTCGAATTGCTCTGTGAAATCATTTTCTCCTTCTTCGGCTTTAAAATATGCAACAAATGGAGAAAAAACAATGTAGGCAAAGAGTATATAGAATATCGTGAAACTTTAAAAGAGGTGTGAATATGAAAATATTAATAACAGGTACCTCAAACGGTATCGGCAAAGGTATCGCAGAAAAATTTTTAGACAGCGGTCATACCGTTATCGGAATAGATGTTATGAATTCAGCAATTAATAACGAAAATTACACACATTATAAAGCAGATATTTTCCGTGACACTCTGCCCGATATTAACGACATTGAGATTTTAATAAACAACGCAGGGGTTCAGAATACCAATTCTGATATAGATATAAACTTAAAAGGCACAATCAAGGTGACGGAAAAGTATGCCTTTCAGGATAAAATCAAAAGTGTACTTTATGTAGCCTCCTCAAGTGCAAGCACAGGCTCTGAATTTCCCGAATACGCCGCAAGCAAAGGCGGTGTTGTTGCTTATATGAAAAACGTTGCACTTCGTATCGCAAAGTATGGTGCAACCTCCAACAGCATATCGCCCGGCGGAGTTTTAACAGACCTTAACGAGCATATAATCAATTCTCCTGACTTATGGGAAAAAGTAATGAACGAAGCTCTGCTGCCCAAATGGGCAAGCGTGGAAGAAATTGCTGATTGGGCGTATTTTGTAACCGTTATAAACAAATCAATGACAGCTCAGGATATATTGATTGACAACGGCGAAGCCGCAAAATCAAACTTTGTCTGGTAAATATAACACCCTCTGCCTTCAACGAATTATCACAAATCCAAAACTTGACAATTTAACCGCTTTGTAGTATAATTGTAACACTTATGTAATTTAGAGGTGGTTTTTGTGAGCGAAATGATTGTTGAGCAGAATAATATCAAACAAGAGATTAAAGAGCTTGAAAGTGTTTCCATAATCGCAATGGAGAACTTAGAGGCGGAGCTTAACAGATATTCTGCGGAAATTCACTCAGAGGAAATAGAGCTTTTATCCATTCAGCCCGACAGACCTTTGGTTTTAGACATTAAAAAAGTTTATTAATAGCACTAAGCGAAATTTATTAATGGGGTAGCTTCAATTTGAAGCTACCCCATTCTGTTTACCCAAACTAATCTTCAATTCTTCTTAGATTAATTCTGCCCTTTTTCTCGTCAATTTCGATAATTTCAACCATAACCTTATCACCGATATTAACAACATCAGTAACCTTTTCAACTCTTGACTTTGAGAGTTTAGATATATGGATTAAGCCGTCTTTTCCGGGAAGAATGTTTACAAAGGCACCGAAATCAAGAACGCTCACAACTTCACCCTCATAGATTTCACCAACCTCAGGCTCTTTGATGATGTTTTCAATCATCTTCTTAGCGGCTTCGCCCGCCTCCGGACCAACAGCAGCAATGTATACCTGACCGTCATCCTCAATGCTGATTTTAGCACCTGTGTCTGCCTGAATACCCTGAATAACTTTACCGCCGCTGCCGATTACCTCACGTATTTTGTCAACAGGGATAGTCATATTAATAATTTTAGGAGCATAAGGAGAAACATCCTCTCTCGGCTCACTGATAGCCTTTAACATAACCTCGTCAAGAATATAGTATCTTGCATTCTTAGTCTGTTCAAGAGCAGTTCTGATAATTGCAGGAGTCAAGCCGTCAACCTTTAAGTCCATCTGAATAGCAGTGATACCCTTCTTTGTACCTGCAACCTTAAAGTCCATATCGCCAAAGAAGTCCTCAACGCCCTGAATATCAACCATAGTAAGGAAGTTATCATCATCTTCGGGGTCGGTAATAAGACCAACAGAGATACCTGCAACAGGAGCCTTAATGGGAACACCTGCGTCCATAAGAGCAAGTGTGCTGCCGCAGATACTGCCCTGAGAGGTTGAACCATTTGAGCTTAATACCTCTGATACAAGACGGATTGCATACGGAAATTCCTCCTCAGTGGGCAAAACAGGAACGAGAGCACGTTCTGCCAAAGCACCGTGACCGATTTCACGTCTGCCGGGGCCTCTTGAAGGACGGGTTTCACCAACGCTGTATGACGGGAAGTTGTAATGATGCAAATATCTTCTGTATTCTTCGTTGTCAAGTCCGTCAATTATCTTTGCATCGTCTAAAGAACCAAGGGTTGCAACTGTGAGAACCTGTGTTTGTCCTCTGCTGAACAGACCGCTGCCGTGTGTCCTCGGAAGAAGTCCAACCTCAGCCGAAAGAGGTCTGATTTCCAATATGCCTCTGCCGTCAACACGCTTCTTGTCATACATAAGCCAATTTCTTACAACTGTTTTCTGTAATTTATAAAGAGCCTCGTCAATCTGAGCCTTATATTCTTCGTTAGGATACTTTTCTTCAAAGTGATTATATACATCTTCGTATACAACGAGCAATCTCTCATCTCTGACAGTTTTGTCGTCTGTATCCATTGCCTGCTTAACCATATCCTCAGCATATGCTCTTATATCGCTGAATAATTCCTCATCAACAACCATATGCTCATACTCAAACTTAGGCTTGCCGATTTCATCCTGGATTGATTGAATGAAGTCACACAACTTTTTAATTTCTTCGTGTGCGAACATAATTGCATCATACATCTGTTCTTCAGGAACCTCATTGGCACCTGCTTCAATCATAACAACCTTCTTTTTGCTGCCTGCAACAGTAAGAGCCATCTGACTTTTAGCTCTCTGTTCTTCCGTTGGGTTGATAACAAATGCACCGTCAACAAGTCCAACATATACAGCGGCAACAGGTCCGTTAAACGGAATGTCAGAAACGCACACCGCAACAGATGAACCAATCATAGCACAAAACTCAGGAGCGTTATCCTGTTCAACAGAAAGGACAGTAGAAACGATTGAAACGTCATTTCTCAAATCCTTTGGGAAAAGCGGACGCATAGGTCTGTCTATAACCCTTGATGTGAGAATAGCGTTTTCTGACGGTCTGCCCTCACGACGTGTAAAGCCGCCGGGGATTTTACCAACCGCATACATTTTTTCCTCATAGTCTATGCTGAGAGGGAAGAAGTCAATACCATCACGGGGCTTGTCCGATGCGGTTGCTGCAGAAACAACAACTGTATCACCATAGCGAACAAGAACAGAACCATTTGCCAAACCGGCAACCTTACCAAATTCAAGGGACAAAGGTCTGCCTGCGACCTCTGTTTTAAAAATCTTTGACATAAAGTCAACCTCCTTAAAAAATTTTAAATGCGGTAGGTTTGACTTAGCACTTAAAAATATGCACTATGTCAAAATGTATATTTTTAACTGCTAAAAACAAACTCTACCAAGTACAGATATATCTGTATTCTGTGCTGAAAATATAAATTATATCCAAACACATTAATCTAATACGTAAACCAAAAAACGTCAAAAGGGCAGCCGAAATAGGCTGCCCGAATGTGCATTTTAGTGTCTGAGACCTAACTTCTCAACGATAGCACGATATCTGTTGATATCCTTCTTAGCGAGATAGTTAAGGAAACCACGTCTAACACCAACCATCTTAAGCAAGCCACGTCTTGAGTGATGGTCCTTCTTGTGAGTCTTAAGATGCTCGTTCAAATGGTCAATTCTGTATGAAAGAATAGCAATTTGAACCTCAGGAGAACCTGTATCACCTTCGTGAATGGCATACTTGTTGATAATTTCCTGCTTAATGTCCTTATCCATTGTCAATTTCACCTCCAATAAAATACTGACCTCAAAGCCCGGAATAGGGCGGTGAATTATTTACCCCATACTCTGAGCAATAGGCTAACATATGGTATGTTACCATATTTATTATCCTTTGTCAAGTAAAACTTATCCATCAATTCAAAATTTTAAATTGCAAACAATAAAATCGTAGGGCAGGGGCTTGCTCCTGCCGAAAATTCACCCTATAAGGTACCAAACAATCTGTCACCTGCATCACCGAGACCGGGGACAATATAACAATTTTCATTAAGCTTTTCATCAATTGTGCCGCAGAAGATTTCAACATCAGGATGAGCCTCGGCAACAGCCTTAACACCCTCAGGAGCGGCAATTATACACATAAGCTTAATTTTCTTTCCTCCGCGTTTTTTAATAAAGTCAATAGCCGCAGCCGCACTTCCGCCTGTTGCAAGCATTGGGTCAAGAACCAAAATCTGTCTTTCGGATATATCAGACGGGAGCTTGCAGTAATATTCAACAGGCTCGTGTGTATCGTGGTCGCGATACAAACCGATATGTCCTACCTTTGCCGCAGGAATAAGACTCATAAGAGCGTCAACCATACCTAAACCGGCACGGAGTATCGGAACAAGAGCAACCTGCTTTGATATAAACTTTCCTGTTGTTTTGGTAATAGGTGTCTCAACAGGTCTTTCAACTGTTTCCAAATCACGTGTTGCTTCATATCCCATAAGTAACGCAATCTCATATACCAGCTCTCGAAAATCTCTTGTAGTCGTATCCTTATCTCTTAAAATCGAAATTTTGTGCATTATAAGCGGATGGTGCATTTCGTGTACTTGATTATCCATTTTATTATCTCCTAATCTTATCAGAATATTTTTTATTATTATAATACACTTCAGTAAAATTAGCAATATTTTTTTACAAAAGTTTTCAAAATATTTTATATTATAACATTAAAAATAAAAATTCAAAATAATTTTTTCATTGCATTCGGGCATTAGGGCTCCTAAAAATGGGATAGGCAGGAGCAAGCCCCTGCCCTACAATTATATTTCTTTAATCCTGTCGATATTGTTTGAATACCTGTAGGGGACGATGCCCACATCGTTGATAATTAATAATGAAAAATTCACAATAATTGTTAATTATTAAATATTAATTATTCATTGTTTCTTGTAGGGAACGATGCCCACATCGTCCCGTTATTAATAAATCGGATATATTACACACAAACGAAAAACCGCCGAAATCGGCGGTTTTAAATTCATTAATCAGATGTGTAAGGAAGAAGTGCAATCTGTCTTGCTCTCTTAATAGCAACTGTGAGCTGACGCTGATGCTTTGCACAGCAACCGCTAATCCTTCTTGGAAGAATTTTAGCTCTCTCAGTTACATATCTTCTGAGTTTTGCAACATCCTTATAATCTATGTGGTCAACCTTATCTACGCAAAAAGCACAAACCTTTTTCTTTGCACGTCTAACGCGAGGTCTTTCCATTCTCTTTTCTTCAGCCATTTTGTTTCGCCTCCTTAAATAAATTAAAACGGAAGGTCATCATCAGTGTCAAGCAGAGGTGAAAAATCATCATCAGCAAGCTCAGGCATCTGCGGTGCAGCCTGTGGCTGTATAGGTGCAGAATAGGCATTTTGTCCACCTGTATAATCCGAGCCGCCCTCTTGACTTCTCTTGCTCTCTCCAAAGGAAACTTCGCTTGCTACAACCTCTGTGGTGTAGTTGCGTTTTCCGTCTTGACCTTCCCAGCTTCTGGTCGAAATACGACCGATAACAATAATCATCTTGCCCTTTGAAAAATAGTTGCTGACAAATTCAGCCGTTTTGTTCCAGGCAACACAATTAATAAAATCTGTCTGTCTGTTTTCGCCATAACCATTATCTATGGCAATGGAAAAACTGCAAACAGGAGTCCCTGTACCCGTATGACGGAGTTCAGGGTCACGTGTGAGTCTGCCCATCAATATCGCTTTGTTTATCATTGATTACGCCTCCTCTGCTCTCACTACGATACTTCTGATAATACCATCAGTAATACCATAAACACGCTCAAGCTCAGCCGGGAAATTCGGTTCTGATGTGAAATTAACCAAAACATAATAGCCTTCATTTAAGTCGTCAATAGTATAAGCAAGTCTACGCTTACCCCAATCATCAACGCTTTCGATGGTACCATTTGCTTCAATCAATGACTTGAACTTTTCAACTAATGCTGTGATTTCTTCTTCTGTCTTTGTTGGATCAACAATAAAGATTGTTTCATACTTGTTGATTTTTTCTGCCATCGTTTGTCACCTCCTTCTGGACTTTGACCCCTAATATTAGGAGTAAGGATTGTTATTCCATAAAATAACTATTATATTATATATTAAAATCAATCGGGTGTCAAGCAAAAATTTTTAAAAACAAGAAAATTTTTTATGTTATGAAATTGGAGGCATATACCAATACCAAAATTGCAAATATGGAGCGTTCGCCGATTATCGGCGAACGCTCCCCGTCTATTTAATTTTATCCATTTCAGCTAACATATTCTCTATAAATATCCCATAGCCACGTGTTGGGTCATTCACAAAAACGTGAGTGACTGCTCCGACCAATTTGCCGTTTTGCAATATGGGGCTGCCGGACATTCCCTGGACAATTCCGCCTGTTTTCTCAAGCAGTTTCTTATCCGTAATTTTTATTATTAATCCTTTTGTGTTTGTTTCGTCATCATTAATTTTGACAATCCTTGCTTCATATTCGCACACCTCACTTCCCTCAACATTGGAGAGAACGGTTGCATCACCCTCAACCACTTCGTATCTTTCTGCGGTTTCAACAATGTTATCGGAAAACTCGCTTAGAAGATTATCATTCGCTTTTCCGAAAATTCCTCTTTCTGTGTTCTCTGTAACCTCACCGAGAACAGTTGAATTATCGGCAAAAATCCCCATAAGTTCACCGGGAAGACCTCTCTCCCCACGTTTGACCGAAGTGATTTGAGCGTTCAATATACTTCCTCCGCTAATATCGGATATCTCATTTTCGGTATAACAAATTCCGTGACCGAGGGCACCAAACTCTTTTGTTTCCGGATTAATATAGGTTAAAGTCCCTATTCCCGACTCAAAATCTTTTATCCACACCCCAAGTCTGTAATGTCCGTCCTCTGAATTTTTAGCGTTTACTGACACAGATTTCTCTTCACCGTCTCGCAGATAAACAAGGTTTAACTTTTTATCTCCAAACTCGTCTGTAAGCTCAGCCAGCGAGGTTGACGATAAAATATCTTTTCCGTTTATGCTTAGCAAAATATCTCCCGATACAATTCCTGCATCTGCCGCAGGCGAAGCTGTGTTTCCGTCAGCATCTTTAAATTCAGCAGTATCTATAACCCGAACTCCTTTTGTTGTCACAGTTATACCGACCGTTTTTCCGCAAGGAATAAGATTTTGTGCGAAAACCGTTAAACTGAGGGCAAATACCGAAACAAGAAGCAAGCACACAAAAATTTTATTTAAAAGTCTTTTATCCTTGTATTTTTCCGTATTCATATTCACCTCGTAAGAAAATGTTTTCTCACTTATTATTATAAATCACTTTACTTTTTTTAGCCTTGAAAGATATTCAAGCACGGGAAATATGTAATCAAAAAGGCTGTTTTCAACAGCCCTTTTGAAAATATTTAATTCTTTACTTTTGGTTCTGGTTATTGTTCTGATTGTTTTTATTGTTGTTCTGATTGTTGTTTTGGTTGTTCTCCTGGTTGTTGTTCTTGTTGTTCTTGTTGTTTGACATTTTAAGTTCCTCCTAAAAAATTTTTTTAATTATTTATTTTTTTCCTTTTCATTTGTTCGTTACTATTTTGAACATATTTTTGAATAATATTCATAAAAAATAATTTTTTTAACAACCTACCGTTCTCAGCATATGCTCCATTCTTGTAATGCTTTTTTCACGTCTTGCAACCATCTCTTCAATCACACATTTTAGCCCGGGATATAACTCATATTCCAAAGCATTTTTTGATATATTCACCGCTCCCCTTCCGTGAGGTATCATTTCCTTCAGATAATTAACATTTATCCTGTTGCCCGCATACGTTCTCTCCATACGCTGTGTCATACATTTTATAATTTTTGCGGTTCTGTGCTGATATACATTTATGTCAGCATTGCTGTTTGCAAACTCAAGGCACTTCGGCACTGCATTCTTCATATTTTCAACATTTCTTCGGTTGTCACATATTATTTCATCCGCAATATATTGCAGCGGTAAAAACGTTGTAAATCTGAGTATATTTTTCGAAAGCTCTATCCCTGCGTTGCAATGAGGAAGCATTTGTGCAACAAAGTTGTACGAAATACTGTTTCTAAGCTCCGCTCCGTTCATTCTCTCTATCATTCTGTCAAGTATGTCATAGTATCCGCTTAAATATTCTTTTGAAACATTACTGAGAGTATGCTCACAATTCATATTTATTTAAGGCTCCATTCCATATAGATATTTTTACATATTAATATGCAGCACCTACTTGACCGAATTACTTAAAATATTAACAGCCATTTATCATTCTGTCCATATCCTTCCTCAATCTGACAATAATTCTTTTTTCGAGCCTTGAAATATATGATTGTGATATACCCAACATATCAGCAACCTCTTTTTGAGTTTTCTCATTTCCTCCTCTGCCTATGCCAAATCTCAGTTCCATTATGTTGCGTTCCCTGTCCGACAGACGATTTAGTGCAATTTTAAGCAGTTGCCTGTCCGTTTCTTCGTCTAAAGCACGATGGGTAACATCTTCGTCTGTTCCGAGGATATCCGACAAAAGCAGCTCGTTTCCGTCCCAATCCACGTTTAAGGGTTCGTCAATTGATACCTCTGTCTTAATATTATTGTTTTTTCGAAGATACATCAATATTTCATTTTCTATGCACCTTGACGCGTATGTAGCGAGCTTTATCTTCTTTTCATTATCAAAAGTATTTATGGCTTTTATTAAGCCAATACTGCCGATTGATACCAGGTCATCAACACCTATCCCAGTGTTCTCAAACTTTTTCGCAATATATACAACAAGTCGCAAATTATGCTCAATCAGCAGTTTTTTTGCCTCCTTGCGTTTTTCGGGAATGCTGAGCATTTCAAGATATTTTTGCTCCTCCTCCTTATCAAAGGGCGGGGGCAAGCTCTCCCCACTGCCTACATAATGAATTTCGCCTGCAAACAAGCCTCTTATCCTGTTTAATAGTCTTTGCAGAGCATCTCTGAACCTCCAATAAAACCTATTCACCAATCCCAATCCTTTCCTTGCTTATTTTTGCATTTTCAAAAACCTCTGTTACTGCACTCGGGTTTATAACGGCTTGGAACAAACCGTCTTGCCCAATTTCGTTTTTCGACAACGCAACCAACGTACCCGAATACAATTCAAACCTTTTATCCCTACATATAATTTTTTCAGGCAAAATTAAATCAAGCTCCGTATATCCGCCCACCGATTTTGATTTCACCTTTGCTCCCGTAGGCACTATACCGCAAGCTCTGCTTTTGCTTACCACAAGCAACGGTGCGTCGCTTAAGGGCTCAGTCAAGCTACATCCCGTATCAATCAGCGTTTTTACAGTGTACTCACTATTCATATATATAAACGAAACATCTATAATAAAGCTGTCTTTAGAGAAGTTTTTGACACATACACGCCTGTACCCTTCGGCAAACAAATATAACATCCCACAACCAAAGCTCAATAGCAAGGGATTTATATTTAAGTAAACAATAAAGTTAGACATTGACGTCTGCATTATTTTCCCGAAATCCGTCATAACCGACAGAGCAAATACTATTCCTCCGCACATTGCAGTAACAATCCAAAATACAAGTGTGTTTTTTATTATTTGCTTTTTCCCAAAAACAACAAATACCGCAATCGCACTTACGGCAAGCTTGAAAAATGCACTGTAAAAAAGGGATATTTCCTTAAAAAATACAAAACATCCGTATAGGGACAAAAATATTGCTCCAACCATCAGCCTTCTTGTCCTTATGCTTTTTTTCAGTAAAAAATTTGATATAATAAGCAATATCGTATCCATAAATAAATTTAATAAAAAAAGAACATCTATGTATATTGTCAAGTCCTCACCGCCTGTCTTGATTATTATACATTGTAAAAGATAAAATTTATGTCATAATTAGGAACTCAAAACTAAATTGTTTTCGACAAAAAATAAAACTTCTGATATTATGTTGAATTGGCTTGGACAATGCTTTTGCTTCTTTGCCGCCGAGGCTTGGCAGGCGGAACTTTGGGCTACGGGCAATATCATAAACGCTAACCTTGTATTGCAATGCTTTTGCTTCCTTGCCGCCGAGGCTTGGCAGGCGGAACTTTGGGCTACGGGCAATAATTCAAAGCAAAAGCATTGCAATACACAAACTTTTTGCAAAAAAATACGAGAGAGTAAGCTCACTCCCTCGCACTCAATATATAAATATTACGGAACATAAATCACAGCCGTATCTCCGTCAATCGTACAGGTTGAAAACGGATATAATCCGCTGACAATAGTTACGGGAACATAAATTCTTCCGTCTATTTCCTCCGGCATTGTTTCCATATCAACCGGTGCCGTGTTGATGTATGTCTTATTATCCTTCATAGAAATCTTAAGTGTAATATAATCGGCGTATGCACTTGCAAGCATTTCCTCGCCATTCCACTCAATCTCCATACCGATATTTTCAACAAGATATCTGACAGGCACCATCAGCACACCATTTTTAATAAATGTTCTTGCATCTGTTTCAGTTTCCTCACCGTCAACCGTCACACAATTACTGTTTGCACTAAACTCAACGGTTTTATTTACTGATTTTGGTTGTAATGTAGGAGCCTTGTTATATGCACCGACATTACAGTCATATGCAATAACATTGTTCACCTCATATTCCTTGCTAACCAAATAATTGTATGTGTTAACCTTTATTGATTTATAATCAAATCTTATAGGATATTTGTCAAATGAGTGCCAAAAGCCACGAACATTATTCGACTTCAATGTAAACCTAAACAATGTTCCATCACTGCCGATGGCAGCTTCACTATTTTTAGGCACATCAAACTCAAAATCAACTGTTCCCTTATCAGCATCAACCTTTGACTTTACCGCATCAATGTTTCTTATCAAGGTTGTTTCATCAACCGCAACGTCAAGGCTGCCATCTTCACAGGTGTTTATAGTAAACGCATTTGTGTCATATGTAAACGAAAAAGCCAAGTGATAAATATCGCCATAGGTGAGATGTCCTGCCGCATCAAAATTATTCATATTTACCTTTACATCAAGATCTCCGGTGTTGTCATTCATAATTTGCGGTTCAAGGTATAACTTAAGGTTTTCACTTGCAGCACTGACAGATACCATTGAAAACATCATTACGGAAATAATCAAAATCGAGATACACTTTTTTAAATTCATCAAATAACCCCCTGATTATTATTCACTTTCCCGCAGAGCATTCTCTGCAAGCAAAGCGTTATTATGTAATAGTTTATTTTCTTCTTTTCCTTGTTCTTTTTCATAGACCGACTTTGTAATCCAACGCTCATCTTCGGTTTCGCCCAATATTTCGCCATATGCCTTACTGTCCTTCAACTCAAGCACACTGTCTGCGATTCCCTCCCAGCTCTCTGAATTTAAAGCCCCGTAAAAATCAGGCGAAACAATATAGGCATAAGCCGTTCCCGCTGATAACTCCATCATAAATTTCTGATTAATTGCCATTCCATATTCATTAATCGTCTGTTGTTGAGTATACGTCACTACAGTAAATTGAACATTTTTCTTTCCATCTCCGTTAATGTCCTCTATATTCTCACTCAGGTATTGCTTAAAAGATTCTATCTGCTCTTCAGTAAATCCCCTTTCGCCGTAATATGCAACCTCCAAATCATATTTTTCGGCAGTGACCAACTGAAATATCGTATACGAAACGACAGCAATCAAAGTGGTAATTACAATAACTTTTAATTTATTGTAATACCAAAAATGTTTTAATCTGTCGAGAAAGCTCATACTTTTTACAGCCTCTCTTGCCTCTCTTGCTTGTTTGTCCATTGTCAGCCCTCTTTCTGAGTATTGTAAAATTATACATACTCGGCTCCCCTGTCAAATATTGTACCACAACATATTTCATATGTCAATCACACAAATTTTAAAGCAAAACTATAAACAGCAGATACATAATCGGAATAGAAATAACCGAAACAGTATGGGATATCATAGCCATACTTGCACCTGTTTTTGTATCTCCGCCGTATGCCGCAGGGAAAACAATGGTGTTAAGCCCAAGGGGCGTCGCAAACGCGAATAAAGCGAGTGTCATAATTTCATCAGTTGCACCCAACGCTCTCAAAATTAACATCATAAGTGCAGGTATAACAAATAATCTCAAAATGGTTGCAAGATAGATGCGTTTCTTGGTAAGCAGTGACTTTATATCATAACCGCCGATAACAAAACCCGTCAGGAGCATTGCAATAGGTCCCATACAAGACTTTGCGTTTGAGATTGTCGTCAGAACAAATGTCGGAATTACACTCTTTGCATTTACAATTCCTAAAATCAAGCCTATCACAAGGGCGACAAATATAGGATTGAAAAGATTTTTCAACGGATTGCCGCTCTCCTTGTCCTTAGGCACAAGAATCATTATTCCCCAAGTGTATACAGCAATATTTAACGGAAGTGTGAAAAGCAGATACTTAAACAGACCTGAATCACCCAACACACCCAAAACTATAGCGTTTCCCATAAAAGAAAAATTACCGAAAGTCAGGGCATAGTTGTATATACTGCGTTGATAGCTCTCGTCTATGTCGCTGTTATTCTTCTCCCTTGCAAAATACCTTGACAGTGTTATTGCAATCACCAAAGCGACTGCCAGCAACAAAACAGAATACAAAATCAAATTATAGTTTTCCACCAATGAGTCCACGTGGCAATACGACATAAATGTATCGAGAACCAACGCAGGCACAAGCACATAGTTTTCAAGCTTGGATAACACTGTTCCCGTATTATCGGGCAGCAAAGACATCTTCTTGACTATAAAGCCCACAAGGATAAACAAAAACATTACTAACATCTGATTAAGTGTCGAACTGAAAATTTCCATATAAACCTCTCCGTTTGCTAAAAATCTTCGAATATTTTACCATAAATGAAAATTTTTTTCAATATAAATTCCATTTATAATTGTAATTTAAATTGATTTTATTTTATGAATATGTTACAATTAAAATACAACAACTTTGTAAAGGAGTCCTGAATATGTATTTAAACAACAACCTCCAGAAAGACACTGATATGATGTATTTGAAGCTCCTGAGAAAACAGTTTCCCACCATTGAGTCTGTAAGCACGGAAATTATAAATCTGCAGGCAATTCTCAATCTGCCGAAAGGCACAGAATTTTTCTTGAGTGACATACACGGCGAGTATGAGGCGTTCAACCATATGCTACGCAGTGCATCAGGCGTTATTCGCCATAAAATCAATAAGGTATACGGCACAACTCTGCCCGAAAACGAAAAGAACTTTTTGGCATATATGATATATTACCCTGACGAAATGCTTGAAAAGATTAAACTTCAAAATTCCGCCACAAATGATTGGTATAAATATGTTTTACGTCACCTTGTAGAAATTTGCCGAGGTGTTTGTCAAAAATACACACGCTCTCGGGTAAGAAAAGCCCTGCCCAAAAATTTTTCTTATGTAATCGAGGAGCTTTTGAACGAGCAAGACCGTCAGGAAAAGGTTGAGTATTATAACGAAATTCTGCAAACAATAATCGACACCGAGAGAGCAGATGCCTTTATTGTTGAGCTTGCGACCGTTATCAGAAAGCTCGCTGTTGACAGATTGCATATTCTCGGCGATATATACGACAGAGGACCGGGGCCTGATATTATTATGGACACCTTGATGGAATACAGCAACTCCGTTGATATCCAATACGGAAATCACGATATATTGTGGTTGGGTGCCTCCTGTGGCAGTGAGGCGTGCATTGCCAACGCAATAAGAATAGCCGCCCGATATTCCAACCTGGACACTATAAGGGATAACTACGGCATCAATCTTCTTCCTTTGGCAACCTTTGCCGTTGACACCTACGGAGACGACCCCTGTACGCAATTTTTGCCCACATCAGTTAAAGAACCCACACGTGATGACATATTGACCTCAAAAATGCACAAGGCAATAACCATTATTCAGCTTAAGCTTGAGGCAGAAATAATCAACAGAAGTTTTTCAGGCGAGATGCAAGACAGGCTTTTGCTTGACAAAATCGACTACGAAAACAAAAGGGTTGTCATTGACGGAAAAGTATATGATATGCTTGACACAGACTTTCCGACAGTTGACCCCGAAAACCCGTATGTATTGACAACAGAGGAAAGAAACGTAATTCATAAGCTAAGAAGCTCCTTTTTGTCCTGTGACAAATTACAACGTCACATTAAACTGTTGTTTTCCAAGGGCAGTATGTATAAAATATATAACTCAAATCTGTTGTATCACGGCTGTATTCCTTTAAATGACGACGGCAGTATGATGCAATGCAAGCTTGACGGTGAATTTTTATTCGGAAAGGCATACATAGACAAAATCGAAACGATTATCAATGAGGTGTATTACACAAAGGGAAGCACACCAATGAATAAGCTGGACTATATATGGTATCTGTGGTCAGGTCCCAAATCGCCCCTGTTTGGCAAAAACAAAATGGCAACCTTTGAAAGATACTTTGTAAATGATAAAGCTGTCTGCAAAGAGCATAAAAACGCATACTACAAGTATAGTAACAGCACTGAAACCTGCAGTATGATTTTACGTGAATTTGGATTAAATCCCGAAACCTCGCACATTATAAACGAACACGTTCCCGTTGAGTTGAAAAAGGGTGAAACACCGATTAAGGCAGACGGAATGTTGCTTGAGATTGACGGCGGAATATCAAAGGCATACCAACCCAAGACAGGTATTGCGGGATATACCCTTATATCCGACTCTTATCGTTTGTCACTTATATCGCACGAGCCCTTTGAATCTAAGTTCAATGCCATTTTAAAGGAATTGGATATACACTCCACAAGGGATATAATCGAAAAAACAGAGCAGAGAAAAAAGGTTGCCGATACAGATATAGGAACAAAACTCAAAGAGGAAATAGAAGTTCTTAAGTATCTGTTATACGCTTATAAAAATGATTTGTTAGACGAAATATAGACTTATAATCAAAATTGCACAGCGGTTTTCAAAACCCTGTGCAATTATTTTAACCATTTTCTGTTCTGATATGCTTTTCGCAATGAAAATTTATTGCATACCCATTGCATACCAAACGGGACGATGTGGGCATCGTCCCCTACAAAAATTTTGCATATAAAAAGAAATTTCAAGGAGTGTCTATCCCTACGTGACTCTCGCAGACGAAATGACTGCTCTTTACCATATCACAATAATATAATTATTTGAGCATCCATTTTAAAGCATCCTGAACCGTTTTGTCCCAAAGCTCCCAAGAATGAGAGCCGGGTGTTTCTACATATGTGTAATCATAATTTAGATTTTCCAAATGCTTGTTCAATCTTACATTATCGTCATACATAAAATCTTCCCTGCCCACTGTAACGTATAATCGTGGTTTGACTTTATCCATATTATGCTTTGTGGTTAAATAAAATAAATCAGCCTCATCGGGTATATCTTCTCCAAAAACAGGGGTAAGGGTTTCTGTAAAATTACTGTTTCTAATATCTGCAACAGGAGATAACCCAAATGCGGCGGCATATCTCTCGCTCTCCTCCATTGCAATTTTTAAAGCACCATATCCACCCATCGAAAGTCCGCCTATGTACCTGTCCTCACGGCTGTCGGAAACATTAAACATTCCCTCAATTATCTGCGGAAGCTCCTTTGCGATATATGAATAGTAATTCATACCATATTTCATATCTGAATAAAAACTTCTCGCGCCATCCGGCATAACCACGCAAATACCATATTCAGAAGCATATCTTTCTATGGAAGTGCGACGCATCCAAATTGTATAATCATCACTTAATCCGTGCAGTAAATACAAACACTTAAACCTGCCATCTTTTACATTGTTTGATACACCAATTTCTCCACAGGTGTTTTTTTGAGGAACAACAATATTTACCGACGTTTGCATTCCTAATTTTTCGCTATAAATTCCCAAATTTATCAATGCCATAATAATCTCCCCAAATAGCATTTTAAAATCAACAAAAATCGTTATAATTATTAATAGTTTTCGCAATTGATTTCAAAGTAGCTCTGTGGGTGAGCACAGGTCGGACATATCTCAGGTGCGTTTGTACCCACAACTATGTGTCCGCAATTTCTGCATTCCCAAACCTTAACTTCGCTCTTTTTGAATACCTCTGCTGTTTCAACATTCTTCAACAATGCACGATATCTCTCCTCGTGATGCTTTTCGATTGCCGCTACCAAACGGAATTTTTCTGCCAGCTCGGTAAAGCCTTCCTTTTCTGCAGTTTCTGCAAAGCCCGCATACATATCTGTCCACTCGTAATTTTCACCATCTGCCGCTTCAGCAAGATTTTGTGCTGTATCGCCAATTCCGTTTAATTCCTTGAACCACATTTTAGCGTGTTCTTTTTCGTTATCAGCAGTTTTCAGGAAAAGTGCAGCAATCTGCTCATATCCTTCTTTCTTTGCCACAGACGAAAAATATGTATACTTATTTCTTGCCTGTGACTCACCTGCAAAAGCCGCCTCCAAATTTTTCTCGGTCTGAGTTCCTGCGTATTTTGACTTAGGTTTTTCTTCAATAAGTTCAAGCTTATCACCTGTCGCTTTGCACACAGGGCAAACAGGCTCCGTTCCCTCAGCAACCTCAAAAATTTGTCCGCACAGTTTACATTTATATTTTTTCATTTTTGCTACCTCCATATTTTATATATTTAATTTTATTATTGTCGTTTATAACTATATTTGCCAAATGCCCTAATACCCAATCTCAACATAAAAATATTTTAAATCTTGTAGGGCAGGGGCTTGCTCCTGCCGAATTTTCTTAGTGACAGCCGTGATTACCACAACCGTGGTCACCGCATTTGTGTCCTTCTCCGTGATGATGTCCGCCGTGGTGACTGCATTTTATGTTCGGGTTAAAGCTTAGACTACCATTTAAAAGAGCTTCTACTGCTTCGTCAGCATTACCGCTCACACCGCCGTACAGCTTTATGCCTGCCTCATTAAGTGCATTTTGTGCGCCTCCGCCGATGCCGCCGCATATCAAAGCATTGACATTTAACTCTTTAAGCATTCCTGTCAAAGCACCGTGGCCGCTCCCGTTTGTTCCTACCACTTGTGATGACACAACCTTGTTATCCTCTACGTCATAAATTTTAAACGCCTCACTGTGTCCGAAATGTTGAAAAATCTCACCATTTTCGTAAGTAACCGCTATTCTCATAATTTTGCTTCCCTTCTTGACGATTGATTTTGGTGTCGCCTGACTTACACATTTATGCATACAGTTGCGATTGGAACATTCCTTGTGCTTACCCTTACAAATAAAATAATTACCTCCTGTAATAACCATTTGCTTGCCGTTC
>CADAVS010000019.1 GCA_902791425.1 uncultured Ruminococcus sp. | reverse complement strand
TCGCTTGTGTCTGCCACAACTGTTGTTAAATCAATTGATAAGGGAAAATATAATATACATAAAATAGGTATAACAAAAACGGGAGTGTGGCGTTATTTTGATGACGAGGCAGATAAAATAGTTGAGTTTGACGAAAATGCAGATAGCTATAAAAAAGCTATAATTTCTCCTGACAGAGAGGACGGCGGAATACTTGTCTTTGATAATGACGGCATTAAAAAGATAGATATAGATGTTGTCATCCCTGCTATGCACGGCAAGAATGGAGAGGACGGAACAATTCAAGGGTTGCTTGAGCTTGCGAATATTCCGTGTGTGGGACCCGGTGTTATCGGCAGTTCTATGTGTATGGATAAGTGTATTGCCAAAATTTTGTTTAAGGAAGCGGAAATTCCTCAGGCTGATTGGGTAGTTGTAAGGGTTGACGCAAAAGGAAATTATGACGAGAGCAAGCTTTGCGAGATAGAGGAAAAACTCGGTTATCCTTGCTTTATCAAGCCGTCAAACGCAGGCTCGTCTGTGGGAATAAGCAAGGCTGAAAACAGGGAAGAACTTGAAAAGGGCATAGCGGCGGCAGTACCTCACGACAGGAAAATTCTTGTTGAAGAAGCGGTAAACGCCAGAGAGGTAGAGAGTGCTGTTATGGGTAACTTAGACCCTGTCTGTGCACCTGTTATAGGCGAGATTGTGCCTGCGGCAGAGTTCTATGATTATGATGCAAAGTACAAAGACGATAATTCAAAACTTTTGATGCCGGCACCTGTTGACGAGAAAACAGCAGATAAAATCCGCGAATACGCAGTGAAGGCATATAAGATTTGTGAGTGTCGCGGATTTTCACGTGTTGACTTTTTTGTTGACAAGGTTACGGGCGAGATTAAATTAAATGAGATAAATACACTGCCCGGCTTTACCTCTATAAGTATGTATCCTAAGCTTTGGGAAAAGAGCGGACTTGCAATAACAAATCTGATTGACAAGCTGATTGAATACGCTATGGAAGATTAATTTGGGGGAAAGTTAAAGAGTTATGGATAACAGAGCTATTGGAATTTTTGACTCAGGGCTTGGTGGGCTTACTTGTGTGAAAAAGGTTATGGAGATAATGCCAAACGAGAATATTATATATTTTGGCGATACGGGCCGAGTTCCGTACGGAACAAAAAGTAAGGAAACCATAATAAAATACGTAAGACAAAACATAAATTTTCTTGAAACCTTTGACATAAAATTTATAATAATTGCCTGCGGAACAGCAAGCAGTGCGGCGTTGCCCAATATACAGGACGAGATAAAGACAGAGGTTATAGGTGTCCTTGAACCTACCTGTCGTGAAGCGGTTGCTGTTACTAAAAACGGCAAGATAGGCGTAATCGGAACTCAAGGAACGATAAACAGCGGAAAGTACCTTGAAGCCATAAATCGAATAAATCCCGATACAGAGGTATACAGCACAGCCTGTCCGATGTTTGTGCCGCTTGTGGAAAACGGATATACAGAAGGTGAGGTTGCCCGAATAATAGTTGAGGAGTATTTAGCACCTGTTAAAGAAAAGGGTGTTGACACATTGATAATGGGTTGCACCCACTATCCTTTGCTCAGAAAAGAAATACAAAAGTTTATGGGCGATAATGTAAGGCTAATCGACTCGGGAGCGGCTGCGGCAGTAGAGGCAAAGACGCATCTGCAAAGGAGCGGAAGCTTGTGCGGCTCACAAAATACAGGTGTGGCGAAATATTATGTAAGTGATACGGTTGTTGGTTTTGAGGAGCTTGGAAGTGCGTTCCTGGATAAGCATATCGAGGGCAGTGTCCATAAAATAGATATTGAAAAGTATTAGAAAAGGATTGGGATTATGGACGATAATGTAATGATAAAGATAAAGACCTATCAGGATATTGACAGCCAAAATCCTGATGAACCGATAGAGCTTGAAACAGGCGGTAAATTCGGAATTATAAATAATAAGTATTTTATTAAGTATGAAGAAAGCGATATGACGGGTTTCCCCGATACCGTTACCACTCTTAAGATATGGGAGGGCAATGTCATTGTCACAAGGCGAGGCAAATATAATATGAAGCTTTGCTATGTTGAGGGCAAGCGGAATTTGTGCTTGTATCCGACGCCATACGGTGAGATAGGGGCATCAATTAAAACATTTAACGTAGATTTTGATTTTGGTGATAAAACAGGGTGGCTTAAGGTTGACTATACAATAGATGCCGACAATGAAAACTTTTGCAAAAATTCGCTGAACATATCAATAAACCCCATAGACAGCATATCGGAGGAAAAACCTAAAATACATAAAATAAACAGAACTGTATAAAACAGATGAAAGGAAGATTACATATGAGTTTGTTTGAAAATATGAAGGATAAAATAGCATCAAAGATTACAGATGCATTTGACGAGGCGGTTGCAGGCGGTGAACTGAACGCGACAGATGCTAAAATTTCAGATATGATTAAGCTGGAGGTTCCAAAGGACAAGCTCCACGGCGATTTTGCTTGTAATATTGCGATGATGCTTGCAAAGGAATTACGCTCAGCACCGAGGAAAATTGCAGATGCGATTGTGGCTCATATTCAAACAGACGAGGATATATGCAAGGTTGAGGTTGCGGGAGCAGGCTTTATAAATTTCTATCTCACACCTAATTGGCTTTATAAAACAATACAGCAAATCGAGGAGCAAGGCAAGGACTACGGCAAGATTGATTTGGGCAAGGGCAAAAAGGTTATGGTTGAGTTTGTCAGTGCCAACCCCACAGGACCTATGCATATGGGTAATGCCAGAGGCGGTGCCTTGGGCGACTGTCTTGCATCTGTGCTTGAATATGCGGGCTATGACGTAACACGTGAATTTTATGTAAACGATGCAGGCAATCAAATAGAAAAGTTCGGAAATTCATTGAACGCAAGATATATTCAGCAGTTAAAGGGCGAGGATGCAATTGAATTTCCCGAAGACGGCTATCACGGCGACGATATAACAGAGCACGCAAAAGCCTTTATTGCCATCAATGGTGATAAGTTTTTGGAATGTGGCGAAGAAGAACGCAAGGCGGCTCTTGTGGACTATGCTCTTGAAAAAAATGTTACCGCACTGCGTGAGGACTTAGAAAAATACAGAATTGTATATGATGTATGGTTCAGAGAGAGCAAGCTCCATAACGATGGAGAAGTAATGGCGGCAATACAGAAGCTTACCGACAATGGCTACACTTATGAAGAGGACGGAGCGGTATGGCTTAACTGCGAAAAGATGGGACTTGAGAAGAATGAGGTTCTTGTTCGCAAGAACGGCATACCAACGTATTTTGCGGCAGATATTGCATATCATATGAATAAGCTGGAAACAAGAAAGTATGATTGGGCAATAAATGTATGGGGTGCTGACCATCACGGACACGTTGCAAGAATGAAGAAGGCTCTCGAGGCGGTGAATATAAATTCTGACAGACTCGATATTGTTCTTATGCAGCTTGTTCGTCTTATGCAGGACGGAGAGGTTGTTAGAATGTCAAAGAGAACGGGCAAGGCGATTACTCTGTCTGACTTGCTTGAGGATATAAGCGTAGATGCGGCAAGATTTTTCTTTAATATGAGAAGTGCCGGCAGTCACCTTGATTTTGACTTGACTCTTGCGGCGGAGCAAAGCAACGAAAACCCTGTTTTCTATGTTCAGTACGCATATGCAAGAATTTGCAGTATCATCAGATTGTTAAAGGAAGACGGAGTTGAAGTTAAAAAGTATTCGGAGATAAACCCATCTCTCTTAACAGACGAAACAGAGCTGACCTTGTTGAAGAAGCTTGCTGATTTGCCTGAGGAAATAAAGAATGCGGCAGAGGCTTTGGAGCCTGCAAAGATTACACGTTATATTATGGACTTGGCAACAGATTTCCATTCGTTCTACAATTCGTGCCACGTAAAGGGTGAGGACGAAGAACTTATGGCGGCTCGACTTAAATTGGTAGACAGCGTTCGCACTGTTATGGCAGGAGTGCTCGGTATGTTAAAAATATCCGCCCCTGAAAAAATGTAGAATTTGTTTGGAGTGTTAAATTTGTTGAAGTCAAAGAAAATCGGAACAGTAATTTTATGTTTTTGTATATTGATTTGCTCAGCGATATCTGCTTATGGGGAAAATACAACAAGCAGAATTACTGACATATGTGTTTTAAAGGGGAATCTGTATTATTGTGACCACGAAAGCGGAAAGATTGTTATGAAAAATGTTTCCCCTGTTGCAGCGTCAGAAACGGGAAATGAGATAGCAAAGGCAATTGAATATACCGAGATAGGTATTTCCGCAGAGGCTATGTATATGAAGGACGGAACAAAGGCGGAATATGATTGGTTAAATAATAATGCAGATGATGTTGCCCAAATAATTGTCGCAAGACAAGAGGACGGCACAATGAGAGTTATGTATTTTCAGTTTAAATAAAGTGATAGACTTAGTTTGAACAGAAAGGTGATTATATAATGAAAGATTTTAAGAATGTTATAAAGAGAATAGGAATACTGTTTACAGCGTTGTCGGTTTTGCTTACAATTCCTGCTGTGTGTGTATACGGCGAAGAAGTGACGGAGCAGGATTCCGAGACAACGGCTGAGTTGGTTAAGGGGATTGTTGAGCATTTAAGTATATATTCAAGATATGATGAAGTTTCTCAATCATCTTTATACCGAGAGGGCTTGATGAAAGCGTTAAAGGAGTATCCCGAAATATATGAAAGTGTAATGACGGGTATATTAAATTCAATCGACGAACATTCTGAATATTATAATCCTTCGGACACAAAATTACTTCAGGAATCAGTGACAGGTACAATAGTGGGCATAGGCATCACCTTCCAGATGGGCAAAGACGGAGTGGAGGTAGTGAGTGTTATTCCCGATATGCCGGCAGACAAGGCGGGTATCAAGGTTGGGGATATAATAGTAAGTGTTGATGATATTTCGCTTGTGGGGATGAACTCCGATACGGCGGCAAGCTATATCAGAGGTGAGATAGGTTCATCTTTTAAGGCAGGGGTAAAACGCGAAGGCGAAGATAAAATTATCTATTTGGATATGACGCGTGAAGAGATTGTGGGAACCTCTGTGGAGAGCCGAGTTTTTGAAGATGGCGATAATAAGGCAATGTATATTCGTGTTTACGGATTTATTTCAAACACGGCGGAATGCTTTAAAAGGGAGCTTGACAGTGCGGCTGAACAGGGGATAGAAAATATTATAATAGATGTTCGCGACAATGGTGGCGGCTTGTTTGAACAAGCTATAAAGATGGCGGATTATATTGTGCCTAAGGGCAGTTTGATAACAGTTGAGGACCACAAAATAACAATGCTGAACAGAGAATATTATGCCGAAGAAGAGGATGCACAAAAGTATAATACAATTGTTTTGATAAATGAAAATTCAGCAAGTGCATCAGAGGTGCTGACGGCGGCGTTGTCGGAAAATGATTGTGCATATAAAATAGGAAGTAAGTCCTACGGCAAAGGTACAATTCAAACTATAATAGAGCTTCCGTACGGCGATAGTATGAAGTATACGATTGGATATTATTTAACACCAAAGAGAAATAATATAAATAATGTTGGTATTCAGCCTGATATACACATTGAAAATACCGAGGAGACATTTGATATGTCGCCGTATCAAGAGTACGGATATACAAAGGTGTACAGCGAGGGTGACAACGGCGATGAAATAAAGATGACCAAAGAGCTGTTGACAGTATGGGGCAGCTACAAGGGTGAGATAAATGATGTGTATGACAATGAGCTGAGCAATGCTGTTTATAAATTCCAGGCTCAGACAGGCTTGTATCCCTATGGTGTTCTTGATTATACAACGCAACACGAATTGTATACGAGAATTAAAATGAGCAAGGTGGTAAATGATGACCAGCTTGATGAGGCGTTAATCAGATTTGGCATAAAAAGATAGAAATAGATTGTAAAAGGCTCCGCTTGCGAGGGGCCTTTTTGTCGTAATTGTGCAGTTTGCATATTAAACAAGCGTAAAATTCTAAGAAACAAACAAAATTTACAAAAATCAAAAAAATATTAAAAAAAGGGCATAAACCCTTGACACTGAACGTAAAACGTGATATTATAGATAAGCGTGACAAAGACATACGATGAATCCGAAGGTGGCGAAAGCGTGTGGAAACATACGTATTTTGGGAATTTCGGAGGAGATTGTCCGGTTTAAGAAAAGCGGGCGGCGAGTCACTATAACAGACAATGAAAGCCCGGTACAAACTGTAATGCAGTGTTATCGGGGAAAGATTGTGCGGTGAAAAACCGTATAAAATTGAAGACATTATTAAGCAGCAGTATGCTGATGCTGTTTATCAAGAGGATGTTTGTGTCTGTATGCCCCGAGCCGTTGCCTCAGATGAGAGGTTTGTCGGAATCGGGTTTTATTATTTGGTCTGTGCGAAACGCCCGGCACAGCGTAAACTTATTTTTAAGGAGGGTAAACCAATGGCAGCAGAGAAAATCAGAATCAGATTAAAGGCTTATGACCACAATCTTATCGACCAGAGTGCCGCAAAGATTGTTGAAACCGCAAAGAGAACAGGCTCAAAGGTTTCAGGACCTATTCCGCTTCCTACTAAAAAAGAAGTTGTTACTATTTTGAGAGCGGTTCATAAGTATAAGGACAGCCGTGAACAGTTCGAGCTTAGAACTCACAAAAGACTTATCGACGTTCTCGGTCCTACAAACAAGACAATCGATGCGCTTAAGCACCTCGATTTGCCTGCAGGCGTAGATATCGAATTAAAGATATAGTTAAGCCTGAAAAATAAGCTCCGACGCTTATGCGGCGTTTGAGTGATAGAATAAGAAAAAATAAATTTGGTCACGTTGGCGAAAGTCAACCAATAACCCGCAGGTATGTTTCAGAGAAACCAATGCTTGTGTAAAATAGGAGGATAAAAATGAAAAAAGCAATTTTGGGTAAAAAAATAGGAATGACCCAAGTGTTTACGGAGGACGGCAATCTTGTACCGGTTACGGTTATAGAAGCAGGTCCTTGTCCTGTTGTTCAGAAAAAGACTGAAGAAGTTGACGGTTACGTTGCAGTTCAGGTAGGTTTTGTGGACAAGAAGGAAAAGAAAGCAAACAAGCCTGAAAAGGGTCACTTTGCTAAGGCGAACGTTCCCGTTAAACGCTATTTGAAGGAATTTAAACTTGATAACGCAGCGGAGCTCAACGTTGGTGACGTACTCGGTGTTGACCAATTTGCAGACGGCGACGTTTTAGACGTTACCGGAACAAGCAAGGGTCACGGCTATGCCGGCACAATCAAGAGATGGGGAACTCACAGAGGTCCTATGACTCACGGCAGTCACTATCACAGAGGCCCCGGTTCACTCGGTGCTTGTTCAAGCCCGTCAAGAGTGTTCAAGGGTAAGAAGCTTCCCGGTCATATGGGTGTGGATACCGTTACTATCCAGAACCTTGACCTCGTAAAAGTAGATACAGAACGCAATCTTCTGTTGGTTAAGGGTTCGGTTCCCGGACCTAAGGGCGGATTGCTCGTTGTTAAAAACGCAGTAAAGGCAAACGCCTAAGCCGCAGAGAGAGGAGGAAAACAGATAATGCCTACAGTTGATATTTATAATGCTGACGGTAAAGTAGTCGGCAATATGGATTTAAATGAAAATGTGTTTGGCGTTGACGTAAGAGTTGACGTTATGCACGAGGTAGTTGTAAACTACTTAGCAAATCAGAGACAAGGCACACAGAGCACCAAAACTCGTACAGAAGTTAGGGGCGGTGGTATTAAGCCTTGGAGACAGAAGGGTACAGGCCGCGCAAGACAGGGAAGTATTCGTGCTCCTCAGTGGGTTGGCGGTGGAGTTGCTCTCGGTCCTAAGCCCAGAGATTACAGATATACCCTTAATAAGAAGGTGAGAAGACTTGCATTAAAGTCTGCTCTCACTTCTAAAGTTCAGGATAATGAAGTTATTGTTCTCGAATCATTCGAGGCTCCTGAGATAAAGACAAAGCAGGTTGCAAACCTTCTTAAAAATCTCGGTGTTTCAGAGAAGGCTCTCATAGTTCTTCCTGAAAACGATAAGAACATTGTTGCTTCAGCGAGAAACATCAAGGGTGTTGACACAACATATGTTGGTGCAATCAACACTTATGAGGTTCTCAATCACACAAAGTGCATCATCTTGAAGGATGCTGTAACAAAGCTTGAGGAGGTGTACGCATAATGTTATCTTACGATATTATCAGAAGACCTATAATCACTGAACAGAGTATGGATCAGGTTGCAGACAGAAAGTACACCTTTGAGGTTGCTAAAAATGCAAACAAGATCGAAATTAAAAAGGCTGTTGAAGAGATTTTCAAGGTAGAAGTTGAAAAGGTTACAACAATGAATTATGACGGCAAGCCCAAAAGACAGGGCGTTTTCAGCGGTAAGAGAGCCGATTGGAAAAAGGCTGTTGTAAAACTTAAGGAAGGCAGCAAGACAATCGAATTGTTTGAAGGCTAAGATAAAGCCTTAAAATTTGCAGATAAGGAGAATTAAAAATGGGAATTAAGAAATATAATCCTACTACACCTTCGCTGCGTCAGATGACTGTTTCGACATTTGAAGAGATTGACAAGGTTGCACCTGAAAAATCTCTGCTTCGTCCGCTTAAAAGCAAAGCAGGACGTAATGCCAACGGTAGAATAACAGTAAGACATCGTGGCGGCGGTGCTAAGAGAAAATACAGAGTTATTGATTTCAAGCGCTACAAGGACGGAATGAACGCAGAAGTTCTTTCAATCGAGTACGATCCTAACAGAAGTGCAAACATTGCATTGCTTCAGTACGAGGACGGCGAAAAGACATACATTATCGCTCCTCTCGGACTCAAAAAGGGCGATGTAGTTGTATCGGGTGAAGGTGCTGACATAAAGCCCGGTAACGCAATGGAGATTAAAGATATCCCTGTTGGTACTCTTATTTACAATATAGAGTTAAATCCCGGTAAGGGCGGTCAGCTTGTCCGCAGTGCAGGTAACACAGCACAGCTTATGGCTAAAGAAAATGGTTATGCACAGGTAAGACTTCCATCCGGCGAGGTTCGTATGGTAAGATTAAACTGCCGTGCAACAATCGGCCAGGTTGGTAACATAGATTACGAAAACATCAACATCGGTAAGGCAGGAAGAAAGCGTCATATGGGCTTCAGACCTACCGTCCGCGGTGTTGTAATGAACCCGAACGACCATCCGCACGGTGGTGGTGAAGGTAAGTCACCAATCGGTATGCCGAGTCCTGTTACTCCTTGGGGTAAGCCGGCTCTCGGTTACAAGACAAGAAACAAGAAGAAAAAGTCCGACAAGTTTATTGTTAAGAGACGTAACGCTAAATAAGGAGGGATTTATCAATGGGAAGAAGTGTTAAAAAAGGTCCTTTCGTCGATAGCAAGCTTATGGCAAGAATAGTTGCTATGAACGAGAAGAACGAAAAAGTCGTTTTAAAGACTTGGTCAAGAGCTTCCACGATATTCCCCGAAATGGTTGGACATACCATTGCGGTATATGATGGAAGAAAGCACGTTCCGGTATATGTAACAGAAGATATGGTTGGACATAAGCTTGGTGAGTTTGCTCCGACACGTACGTTTAAGGGACATTCCGGTTCAAAGACTACTAAATAATTTGTAAATAGTTACAGATATCTTTTATTTTGATGAAAGGAGCTGCACAGAGATGGAAGCAGTAGCAAAAGTTACTAATGTCCGCATTGCACCGCGTAAGGTTCGTATAGTAATCGACCTTATCAGAAACAAGCCTGTAGGCGAAGCAATCGGAATATTAAGAAATACACCTAAGGCTGCAAGCCCTGTTGTAGAAAAGCTGCTCAAATCCGCTATGGCAAACGCAGAAAACAACTTCCATATGAATGTTGAAAATCTGTACGTTTCAGAAGTATATGCGGACCAGGGCCCAACGCTTAAAAGAATACAGGCAAGAGCACAGGGTAGAGCATTCAGAATTAATAAGAAAACAAGTCATATAACATTGAAACTTCAGGAGAAGGAATAAGATAGGAGGTAAGAATATGGGTCAGAAAGTTAATCCGCACGGTCTCAGAGTCGGAATAATCAAGGACTGGGATTCACGTTGGTATGCTGACAAAAAGAGCTTCGGCGACAGCCTCGTTGAGGACTATAACCTCAGAGTGTTCTTAAAGAAAAAGTTATTCCAGGCCGGAGTTGACAAAATCGAAATTGAAAAATTTGCAAATAAAGTCCGCGTGTCTATCCACGCAGGCAAGCCCGGTATCATAATCGGTAAGGGCGGCAGCGAGATAGAGAAGCTCAAGAAGGAGCTTGAGCAGATGACAGGCAAGACAATCATCTTGAATGTAATCGAAGTTAAAGTTCCTGATATGAGCGCACAGTTGGTTGCAGAAAACATCGCATCACAGCTTGAACGCCGTATTTCTTTCAGAAAGGCAATGAAGCAGTGTATGGGCCGCACAATGAAGCTTGGTGCAAAGGGTATCAAGACATATGTTGCAGGTCGTGTCGGCGGTGCAGAAATCGCAAGAACAGAACAGTATCACGAAGGTACTATTCCGCTTCAGACACTCAGAGCTGATATAGACTATGGTTTTGCAGAAGCAGATACCACATATGGTAAGCTCGGTGTTAAGGTTTGGATTTATAAGGGCGAAATTCTTGCAGAGGGCAGAGGTGTCGTTGAAGAGAAGAAGCCTGCAAAGAAATCTAACAAACGCACGGAAGGAGGAAACAAATAATGTTATCTCCAAAAAGAGTTAAGCACAGAAAGCAGCAGCGTGGCAGAATGAAGGGCGCGGCTCACAGAGGCAACAAGGTTGTATACGGTGAGTTCGGACTTCAGGCTCTCACACCTGCTTGGATAACAAGTAATCAGATAGAGGCAGCCCGTGTTGCTATGACACGTTACACAAAGAGAGGCGGCCAGGTATGGATAAAGATATTCCCTGACAAGCCGGTTACAGCGAAGCCTGCAGAAACTCGAATGGGTAGTGGTAAAGGCTCACCTGAATACTGGGTTGCAGTAGTAAAGCCGGGCAGAGTTATGTTCGAAATCGGCGGTGTATCAGAAGAAGTTGCACGTGAGGCTCTTCGTCTTGCAATGCACAAGCTGCCGGTTAAATGTAAGTTTGTAAAGAAGGCTGACCAAGAAACGGAAGGTGATAGTTAATGAAAATACAGGATATCAGAGACCTTTCAACGCAGGAGCTTGAAGAAAAAATCAAGGACTTAAAGGAAGAGCTTTTTAACCTTCGTTTCCAGAACGCTACCAACCAGCTCGACAATCCGGTCAGAATTGCTAGCGTTAAGAAGGATATTGCAAGAGTAAAAACCATCCTCAAGGAAAAAGAGCTTGGCATTAACACAAGCATAAATGCGTAGGAGGTGCAGTAAATAATGAGTGAACGTAATTATCGTAAAACACGTGTTGGTGTTGTTACCAGCGACAAGATGGATAAAACAATAGTAGTTGCCATTAAGGAAAACGTAAAGCACAAGCTTTATGATAAGGTTATTAAGCGCACCTACAAGCTTAAGGCACACGACGAGGAAAACATCTGCGGTATCGGTGATAAGGTTAGAGTTATGGAAACAAGACCTTTATCAAAGGATAAGAGATGGCGTGTTGTTGAAATCGTTGAGAAGGCTAAATAGGCTATTTTTGCGAATATTCGCTATAACGAAATAAGAATAGGAGGAAATCCGTTATGATACAACAGCAGACTATTTTAAAGGTTGCTGACAACAGCGGTGCAAAAGAAATTCTTTGCATACGTGTTCTGGGCGGCTCATTCAGACGCTACGGAAACATCGGCGATGTAATAGTTGCTTCTGTAAAAAAAGCAACACCCGGCGGTGCTGTTAAAAAAGGTGACGTTGTTAAGGCAGTTATTGTCCGCAGCGTAAATGGTGTAAAGAGAGCAGACGGTTCTAAAATCAGATTTGATGAGAACGCAGCCGTATTAATCAGAGATGACAAGACTCCGAGAGGAACTCGTATCTTTGGTCCGGTTGCAAGAGAACTCAGAGATAAGGACTATATGAAGATTTTGTCTCTCGCACCTGAAGTACTTTAAAATTTACAAAATTCAATGCGATAAATTTTGCAGAAGAGATTTTACATTCTGCTGAGATTTAAGCTTTGGCAGAGTGTAAAGCTCGTAACATTTTAATCCTAAAAAGATAGGAGGAAGAAAGATGGCTACCAAAATGCACGTCAGAACAGGTGATAACGTAGTAGTTTTGTCCGGTAAGGACAAGGGTAAAAAAGGTAAGGTATTATCTGTAAACCCTGAAAAACGTACAGTTATCGTTGAAGGTGTTTCGATGGCTACCAAGCACAAAAAGCCCAGAAGAATGGGAGAAGCCGGCGGTATCATCAAGCAGGAAACACCAATATATGCAAGTAAGGTTATGAATGTTTGTGCTAAATGCAATGCTGCAGCAAGAGTAGGACGTAAGGTATTGGAAGATGGTACACACGTTCGTTACTGCAAAAAGTGCGGCGAAACATTTTAATAGAATTTGATGAGGAAGGAGGTTTCACTCTAAATGAGACTCGAAGAAAAGTATACAAAAGAAATCAAAGACGCTTTGATGTCAAAGTATAATTACAAGAGCACAATGCAAATTCCTAAGCTTGACAAGGTTGTTGTCAATATGGGCGTAGGTGATGCAAAGGAAAATTCAAAGGCTGTTGAGAGTGCGGCAAACGATTTAGGCTTAATAACAGGTCAAAAGCCCGTTATCACAAAGGCTCGTAAATCTGTCGCAACATTTAAAATCAGAGAAGGTATGAACATAGGATGTAAGGTTACACTCAGAGGTTCAAAGATGTATGAGTTCGTAGACAGACTCTTCAACGCGGCACTTCCGCGTGTACGTGACTTCAGAGGAATTAATCCTAATTCTTTTGATGGCAGAGGCAACTATGCACTCGGTATCAAAGAACAGCTTATCTTCCCTGAAATTGATTATGATAAGATTGACAAAATCCGCGGAATGGACATCATCTTTGTTACTACTGCAAAAACAGACGAAGAAGCAAGAGAATTGCTTACATTGATGGGTGCACCGTTTACAAGATAATGTCGATAAGGAGGATTAAAGCTTATGGCTAAGAAATCTATGGTTGTAAAGCAGCAAAGAAAGCAGAAGTATTCAACACGCGAATACAACAGATGTAAAATCTGCGGCAGACCTCACGCTTACCTTCGTAAGTTTGGAATCTGCAGAATCTGTTTCCGTGAGCTCGCTTACAAAGGCCAGATTCCCGGCGTAAAGAAAGCGTCTTGGTAATCTGAAATCAAATCAAGAAGAAGTCAGGTGACTAACAATAAGTTGTTACGGAAAGTCAAACCGACTTCTATTCCGATAAAAAGGAGGTTAAACAATGCATATAACAGATCCGATTGCGGATATGCTGACAAGAATAAGGAATGCAAATGATGCAAGACACGAAACTGTTGACATTCCCGCATCAAATATGAAAAAGGCAATAGCCGATATTTTGCTTAATGAAGGATATGTAAAGAATGTTGAAATCATAGAGGACGACATTCAGGGTATCATTCGTATAACACTTAAGTATGCTGAGAACAAGCAGAAGGTATTGACAGGCTTGAAGAGAGTGTCAAAGCCCGGTCTTCGTGCTTACGCATCTAAAGATGAGCTCCCTAAGGTACTCAAGGGACTCGGTATAGCAATTATCTCTACTTCAAAGGGCGTTATGACTGATAAAGAAGCTCGCCGTCAGAATGTAGGCGGAGAAGTATTGGCATTTGTTTGGTAAGATTTTGACTTACAAGGAAAGGAGGAGAATTCATTGTCACGTATAGGAAATTCACCGATTGAAGTGCCTGCAGGCGTTACAGTTACAATCGGTACAAACAATGAAGTTACCGTAAAGGGTCCTAAGGGAGAGCTTTCAAGACAGTTCTCACAGGATATGATTATAGAACAGAACGGCAATATAATTGAAGTTAAGCGTCCTTCAGACAAGAAAGAGCACAGAGCTCTTCACGGTTTGACAAGAACCTTGCTCAACAATATGATTGTCGGCACAAATGAACTATTTAAAAAGGAGCTTGAAATCAACGGTGTTGGTTACAGAGCTGCAAAACAGGGAAATAAGCTTGTAATGAATCTTGGTTATTCACATCAGGTAGAGATGGAAGAAATCGAAGGAATTACAATTGATGTTCCTCAGCCGAACCAGATAATCATTTCAGGTCCGGATAAGCAAAAGGTTGGTCAGTTTGCGGCAAATGTTCGCGAGAAGAGACCGCCTGAGCCTTACAAGGGTAAAGGTATTAAATACGTTGAAGAACATATCAGACGTAAGGAAGGTAAGGCAGGTTCTAAGAAGTAATAGACCGTCAGGAGGTGTAACTTAATGATTAAGAAGGTAAACAGTAATGTATCAAGACTTGCAAGACACGCAAGAGTTCGTAAAAAGGTTTCGGGAACAGCTGAAGTACCGAGATTGTGTGTATACAGAAGTCTTAAAAACATATACGCTCAAATCATTGATGATACAGCAGGTAAGACTTTGGTTTCTGCATCGTCTCTTGACGCAGAATTAAAGGCAAATTACGGCGGAAACAAGGACGCAGCAAAGGCTGTCGGTGCACTTGTTGCAAAGAAAGCATTAGCTGCCGGAATTTCTGAAGTTGTATTTGACAGAGGCGGATATGTATACCACGGCAGAGTTGCAGAACTCGCTGAGGGAGCTCGCGAGGGCGGACTGAAATTCTAATTTGTTTGAAAGAGGTGAAAGATTAATGGCAGAGAAAGGCGAAATCACAAAGAAGCAGGAACGCATTGAAGCAGATACCCTTGATTTGCAGGAAAAGATGGTACATCTTAACCGTGTTGCAAAGGTTGTAAAGGGCGGACGTACTTTCCGTTTCAGTGCTTTGATGGTTGTAGGCGACGGTAAAGGTCACGTTGGATGCGGAATGGGCAAGGCTGCTGAAATTCCGGATGCTATCCGTAAGGGTATAGATGACGCAAAGAAGAATATGATTACCGTTCCTATGTATAAGAGCACAATTCCTCACGAAATCATCGGTGAATCCGGTGCAGGAAGAGTTCTCTTAAAGCCGGCTGCAGAAGGTACCGGTGTTATCGCGGGCGGTCCCGCACGTGCGGTGCTTGAACTTGCAGGTATCAGAGATATAAGAACTAAATGTTTACGCAGCAACAATCCTAAGAATGTTGTTGCAGCTACGATTGAGGGACTTGCATCACTTAAGAGTGTTGAAGAGGTTTCTCAGCTTCGTGGCAAGAAACCGGAGGAAATCCTCGGTTAATTAAAATATAAGGACAGGAGGGTTTATCCTTGGCTAATACGATTAAAATTACTCTTAAAAAGAGCACAATCGGATGCAAGAAAGACCAGATTGCAACAGTAGAAGCACTTGGCCTTAAAAAAATCAGACAGAGTGTAGAACATCCTGATAATCCTCAAATAAGAGGAATGATATTCAAGGTAAAACACCTGGTTGAAGTATCCGAGTAATTAATTTATGGAATGTTCGGGCAATGCCCGTAAAACTTTTATTTCGATAAAAAAGGAGGAGGTGTACTCAATGAAACTTCACGAATTATCTCCGAGCGAAGGCTCTAAGAAAAAGGCTTTCAGAGTAGGCAGAGGTCACGGCAGCGGCAATGGTAAGACAGCAGGCAGAGGTCATAAGGGACAGAATGCCAGAAGCGGCGGCGGTGTACGTCCCGGTTTTGAGGGCGGTCAGATGCCTATCTACAGAAGATTGCCGAAGCGTGGTTTTAATAACATTTTCGCTAAGAAATATGTTTCAATTAATGTTGAGATGCTCAATAATTTAGAAAATGGTACTGAGGTTACCGCTGAGGCATTAAAAGAGGCAGGTATTATCTCAAAGATTTGTGACGGAATAGTTATTCTCGGCAGAGGTGAGCTTGATAAGAAGCTGACTGTAAAGGCTAAAAGATTTAGTAAAACTGCGGCAGAGAAGATAGAGGCTGCCGGCGGAAAGGCTGAGGTGGTATAAGATGTTCGAAACAATTAGAAATGCGTGGAAGATTGTTGATCTGAGAAAAAAGCTTATCTACACATTGGTAATGTTGGTAATTTTCAGATTGGGCTCTCGTATACCTGTTCCGCTTCTTGACCCATCACAGATGAGTCAGCTTTTCAGCGGTGAAAATTCAATGTTCGGTTTTATAGACATAGTATCGGGTGGTGCATTCCAGAATGCAACAATCTTTGCTATGGGTATTACACCGTACATTAACTCTTCGATTATTATGCAGCTTTTATGTGTGGCTATTCCCGCACTTGAGAGAATGCAGCACGAAGGTGAAGATGGTAGAAAAAAGATTGCTCAGATAATGAGATACGGAACAGTTGTTTTGGCTCTCATTCAGGCAATTGGACTTTATTTCTTGCTCAAGAGCTATAACGCAGTTACAACCCCCGGTTTAGGTTCAGCTGTTGTTATTATCTCTACATTCACAGCAGGAACAGCGTTTCTTATGTGGCTTGGTGAACAGATTACTGAAAAGGGTGTTGGTAACGGAATTTCCCTCATTATTTTTGCGGGTATCGTTTCAAGACTTCCAAGTATGTTCACATCACTTTATGCATATGTAGAAGGCGGTACGCTTAATTGGATTATGGTTGCAGCCATTGTCGTATTTATGCTTTTAGTAGTTGCATTTGTTGTAATGATGAACGAAGCGGAACGTCGCTTGCCTGTTCAGTATGCAAAACGTGTAGTAGGCAGAAAAATGTATGGCGGTCAGAGCACACACATACCGATTAAGGTTGCAGGTGCGGGCGTTATTCCTATTATTTTTGCAATGTCAATTATGGCATTCCCCGGTACTATTGCAAGCTTCTTTGGTAAGAGTGCAAGCAGTGGCGGTTTCTGGGGAGCATTTTTGTGGGTATTCTCAGGTCAGTCTTGGGTATATGCTGTACTTTATTTCTTGCTTATCATATTCTTCACATATTTTTATACGGCAATTCAGTTCAATCCGATTGAAATGTCAAATAATATGAAGAAGAACGGCGGTTTTATACCGGGAATCAGACCGGGCAGACCGACATCGGATTACATTGCAAATACACTATCTAAGGTTACTCTTGCGGGAGCATTCTTCTTAGGTGTTATCGCAGTTATTCCGATATTTATGAACCTTGGATTACACATTTCCAACTTCTCAATCGGTGGTACATCTCTCTTGATTGTAGTAGGTGTTGCACTTGAGACAGTTAAGGGAATTGAATCACAGATGCTTATGCGTCATTATAAAGGTTTTTTGGAGTAAATTAAATAAAACAGTTATTTTGTAGGGGTAATCCCTGCAAAATAACTGTAAAATCTAAAAAGAGAGTAGAAACGCCACCTTTTTAGTCGGGTGAAGGTTCTGCTCTATCCGTTTATATGGAAATTAAGTTAAGGAGGAGTAATTTCATTATGAAGCTTATATTATTAGCAGCACCGGGAGCAGGCAAAGGAACTCAGGCAGAAAGGTTGAGCGAGCATTTCGGTATTCCTTCAATCTCAACGGGTGCGATACTCAGAAAGAATATTAAAGATGGAACAGAATTAGGTAAAATAGCTAAAACGTATATTGACGATGGCAAACTCATTCCGGATGATATAATGATAAAGGTTATGGATGCTCGACTTGCAGAAGATGACTGTAAAAACGGATTTATACTTGACGGCTTCCCAAGGACACTTGCCCAGGCAGAAAAACTTGATGAGTCGGATATAAAAATTGACTATGTTTTAAATATAGACGTACCTGACGAGGTAATTATAGATAGATTGTCAGGAAGATTAGAATGCTCAAAGTGCGGAACAACTTTCCATAATGAGCATAGAAAGCCAAAGGTTGACGGAATATGTGATAACTGCGGAGGAAAATTGACCTGCAGAGAGGACGATAAGCCCGAAACAGTTAAGAACAGATTAAATATTTATCATACTCAGACGGAACCTCTTATTGAATATTACGCAAACAAGGGTATGCTGCGTACCGCTAAGGGACAGAATGAGATTGCTGATACAACGGCGGAAGTGCTGAAGGCTCTTGGCGAATAATAAGCATTTTTCGGGCGAATACTGCCCGAAATACATAAACAACTGAGGCTGTGATAATATGGTAACTATAAAATCAAAATCAGAAATTGAAAAAATGAAAGCGGCAGGTCTTGTAACCTATGGTGCATTGTGTGCAGTGGAGGAAGCTGTTAAGCCGGGAGTTACAACTGCTGAGCTTGATAAAATTGCAGAGAAGTACATCAGGTCGCAAGGATGCACGCCCAGCTTCAAAGGCTACGGCGGTTTTCCCGCAAGCATATGTGCAAGTGTAAACGATGAGATAATTCACGGTTTTCCGAGTTCTCGCGTACTTGAAGAAGGGGATATAATCTGCGTTGATGTCGGTGCCTGCTACAAGGGATATAACGGCGATGCGGCAAGAACATTTGGCGTAGGTCAGATATCTGATGAGGCACAAAGACTTATCGACGTTACAAAGCAGAGCTTTTTTGAAGGCTTGAACTATGTGCGCGATAATAACAGAATAAGGGATATATCGGCGGCTATTCAAAATTATGTGGAGAAAAACGGATATTCTGTTCTGAGAAATTATTGCGGTCACGGTGTAGGTGCAGAAATGCACGAGGACCCTGAGATACCTAACTATGTGACTTCGGCAAGAGGTATACGCATAAAGCCGGGTATGTGTCTTGCAATAGAGCCTATGGTATGTCAGTTTGAGCATAATGTATATGTTGCGGACAATGATTGGACTGTTATAACAAAGGATGGGGGATTGACAGCACACTATGAAAATTCTGTGCTTGTTACAAACGGAGAACCATATTTGCTCACTCTCCCGAAATAAGAATTACGGAGGTATAGTTCGTGGTATCTGTTGGAGAGTTGGTGCTTTCCCTTTGCGGTCACGATAAGGGCGATTACTTTATTGTGACGGAGGTGGCAGACGGGTTTGTAACCATCTGTGACGGCAAAAGAAGAAAGATTGCCAAAAATAAGAAGAAGAAAATTAAGCATATAAGACCGATGGGCTTATATACAGAGATTATAAATAAAGTACCGCCATATGCGGTTGATGCAAATATCAGACGTGAGATAAAACGATTGATAGAATTAATTTAAGGGAGGGAGTTTTGTATGTCAAAGGAAGATGTTTTGGAAGTTGAAGGAACCGTTCTTGAAGCGTTGCCGAATGCTATGTTTAAGGTAGAACTTGAAAACGGACATCAGATATTAGCACATATTTCAGGTAAATTGAGAATGCATTTTATCAGAATTTTGCCCGGAGATAAAGTTACGGTTGAAATATCGCCATACGACCTTACAAAAGGAAGAATTACTTGGAGAGCGAAATAAGTGCGTAAAAAGTCGGGTTTGTCCCGACTTTTTGCTCT
>CADAVS010000018.1 GCA_902791425.1 uncultured Ruminococcus sp. | reverse complement strand
CATATAAAATAAAAATTAAATGACAGCCCTTTTGCCTTATAGCTGAGGGGAGAAGCGGTTTACTTCTGCTTTACTGAAATATATTATCATAGGTTTTTGCATATGTCAATAGTTTTTTTGAAAATTTTTTGCTGATTTTTTACTAAAACATTAAAAGGCGGACAATTTTGCTCCTCTGATGCAGAGGAGCAAATTTGTCTTTAGTAATTTTCTATTGACCTCTTTTTGCGTAATGCCTTGCGTCGTCTGCCTGCCTCGTATTCATCTCTTTCTTCGTCTGTTTGAGGGGCAAGAGGAGGAACTGCTGTCGGCTTATCGTCTGAGTCCAGAGCCACAAGAACAACGTGTGCCTCGTTAATCAGATTACGTTTGCCGTCATATTGCTCGACGTATGTTTTGACGCACACCTCCATAGAAGTGTTGCCCACATATGTCAGCTTACCCGTAAGTACAACAAGGTCGTTTGAGTATGCAGGTGTCAAAAAGTTAAGGGTATCTATTGTGGCGGTTGTCACATTTGTGCCTGCGTGACGGCGGGCGGCTGTTGCGGCAACAATATCTATCCACGCCATAAGGGTTCCGCCGAACAATCTCTTATAGCCGTTAAGGTCCGCCGCATTTACCATATGGACCTGTTCTGTATATGACTCTGATGGGGTTTTTGCTATCATTTATATTTCCTCCTTTTTGTTGTTTGTGCCAAACGGACAAACCTTAATGCAAATTCCGCATACGGCACCACGACCGATTTTCTGAAATTCACGTTTCATAAAATCACTGCAGGCACGTGCGTCAATAATATCCTCTCGTTTGCAATTCGGTGACCATTCCTTGCCTGTTATTGCAAGAGCAGGACAAGACCTTGCACATATGTTGCAATCACCGCATTTGCTTTTTGGGGTTATGTCAGGAACGTCAAAGGAGCAATCGGTAAGAATAGTACCAAGCCTGACGCGAGGGCCGTTTTTATCTGATATAAACAAGCCGCTTTTACCAATGCTCCCAAGTCCTGAGGTTACTGCGGCATACTTGTGGGAGTATATTCCCTGCATACCGTTTACCGATTGAGATGCGGGGACAGATACATATTTGTAGCCGTTTTCCGCAAGCATCAAACCGCATTTTAAAGATAGGCGATCAATGTACGCGTTCACTGTTCTGTAATGATGAAAATAGGTGTGGGTGGGTGCATTGTCGATTTCGTCTATAACTGCGTTTGACAGAGGAATGGTGTATGAAATTGCATATGGCAGAGAAAATGGGTTATCGCCTGCCCTGCAAAATCCAACCTGACCTGCACCCTCTGATATTAAAAAATCTTTTATTTTGTTTTGCAATTTATGTATTCTCCTTTGTACTATTACCACATCGTCCCGTTTGTGAGAAATCGTTTTTGATTATTATCCTATCCCAGAGCGGTAACCCTGCGAAGATAATCAAGAGTTTTAAATTTTTTATCAAGCAAAATTCCGACACATTTTTCGCCGAGTTCACTCAAATATTTAATTGCATTGTCAGACATATTAAAAGAAAAAATCTTTTTTTCGTCTGCTACCGATATGTATGATATTGCCGCTAAAATACTGTTGTTGATGGGGAAAGACGAAGGGCTGTCCGATAGACAGTTTCTACAGCAAACAGAGCCGTCGTATGGGTTGATTGCCGAAATGTCGGATACGGAACCGCACTTTCCGCAACAGCTTAGGTTGGGGAGCATACCTGAAATTGTCAAGGCTCTGAACTCAAATACCGCCTTTATTTTTTCATAATTTGCATCATCTTTAGACAGCAAATAAAGACAGCGTAAGAGGAGGTTAAACTGTTCTGTGTCCTCAGCGTCCTCCTGAACGATTGAGTTGGTAACCTCACATAAATATGAGGCAAACGCCATTTTTTCAAGGGATTCCCGCAGTGTTGAAAAGGAGTTTACAAGCTCGCCCTCGTTCAACTTATACAAAGAGGAGGAACCGCTTTTAAAAAGTGTGAAACGGCTGTGGCTGAAAAGAGCGGTTGCCGTCAGCAGACCCGATTTTCCTCGGCGGACACTGCCTGCAAGAACAGAAATCTTACCGTGATTTTTTGTAATCACGGTAAGAATTCTTGAGCTATCGCCATATTTAGTTTCTTTTGTCACTATTCCGTCGGTATCAATAATAGCCAATAGGCTCACCGTCCCTAACTTCTGTATGAGAATTATCGTTGTTTTCCCGGTCTTTGTACTTATTATATACGCCCTTGTATTTCAGATAAGCAGTAATACTGCCTGTTTTTTCAAATTCTTGCCACTCAGTATAATTGTGTAAACCGTCATTCATAGCTGTCTGCCTCCGTATCACTTTGGACTTCCATCATAGTATATGATACGCAGTTTTTTATATACTGTTAAGAAATGGGAGGGGCTTACTCAAAGCCAATATCTGTTATAAAGTTTTCTCTGTTTCGCCAATCCTCTTTAACACGAACCCACAACTCAAGATATACCTTTGCGTTTAAGAACTTTTCTATATCACGTCTTGCAAATGTGCCGATTTTCTTTAACTTTTCGCCGCCTTTGCCAATAATAATTCCCTTGTGGCTTTGCTTTTCGCAGTATATTGCCGCTAAAATCTCGTAGGAGCCGTTTTCTTTCTCCTTCATTTTTTCTATCTCAACGGCAATCCCGTGGGGAATTTCACGATTTAATAAACGCAACGCCTTTTCGCGAATATACTCCGCAACAATCTGCCTTTCAGGTTGGTCTGTCAGGGTGTCATCAGGGAAAAATTTAGGTCCCTCGGGCAGAGTTTCACGCAGATTATCTAAAAGTTGTTCGATGTTTTCGTTATTCTGTGCTGAAATCGGCACAATAGCACTGAAATTATAAAGTCCTTGAAGCTTGTCGAGAATAGGAAGAAGTTGAAGCTTCTCCACAGTGTCAATTTTATTTATTGCCAATATAACGGGCACATCAGAGGTTTTAAGACCTGCAAGAGCCTCTTTTTCGAGTTCAAGCTCCTCGTCTTTAATATTGCAGTCAACAACGTAAAGCAGTGCATCAATGTCCTGTGTTGCCGTGTAGATATATTTTTCCATTCTTTTGCCCAGCTTGTTGTGGGGTTTGTGTATTCCCGGTGTGTCAATCAAAACAAGCTGATAATCCTCACCTGTGCGGACACCTAAAATTTTTGTTCTTGTTGTCTGCGGCTTTGAGGAAACAATCGCTACCTTTTCGCCGATTATACAATTCATTAAAGTTGATTTTCCTGCGTTCGGACGTCCGCAGATTGCAATAAATCCAGATTTCATATTATCTTACCAATCCTATTTCATTAAGTATTTCTGTTTGATAACCAAACATTTCTTCTTCGTCTTCGGGCGTCATATGGTCATAACCTAAGAGATGGAGCATTGAGTGGACTGTTAAAAAACCGACTTCACGCTCAAAGGAATGACCATATTCCTTTGCCTGTTCGTCAGCACGTTCAAGTGAGATAACTATATCTCCAAGAAGAATATCTCCCATTTCGTTAAACTCGGCATAGTCCTCTATGATTTCGCCGTTTTCATCGTATTCAAACATAGGGAAAGACAGAACATCTGTTGCTCTGTCAATGTTTCTGTGCATATTGTTAAGAGCTTTGATTTCGTCATTGTCTGTCAGAACAACGCTGATCTCCACATCTGTGCGAAATTCCATATACTTAAGTGCCGCTAAGGTACATTTTTTAATCAATGCCTTTATTTCGTTGGTTACTTTAAATTTATCTTGCTGATTTAAAAAACAAACTTTCATATTGACTTCCCTTTAATTATTTTTTGCCTGAGTTTGAGGCTTGTGCTTTGAGGCACGCTCCCTCTCAAGCGTCTTACGTTCGTATGCCTTTACAATTCGCTGTACAAGAGGATGTCTAACAACATCTCGCTCGTCGAGATAGACAAATTCTATACCCTCAACATTTTTAAGAACGATTTCCGCATCTCTGAGCCCTGATTTTTTATCTCTCGGCAAATCTATCTGGGTGACATCGCCCGTTACAACAATGTGTGACGAAAAACCCATACGTGTCAGAAACATCTTCATTTGTTCTGCAGTTGTATTTTGTGCCTCATCGAGAATTATAAAAGCGTCATCAAGGGTTCGACCTCTCATATATGCAAGAGGAGCAACTTCGATAATTCCCCGTTCAAGATTTTTGTGGAAGTTCTCATAACCCAGCATCTCGCCCAGGGCATCATAGAGAGGTCTTAAGTACGGGTCAACCTTTTCTTGCATATCACCGGGCAGAAAGCCAAGACTTTCGCCTGCTTCGATTGCGGGACGGGTGAGAATAATTCTGCTGACTTCTTTATTTTTAAACGCATTAACAGCCGCAGCAACCGCAAGATAGGTTTTACCCGTGCCTGCAGGGCCTATGCCAAATACGATTGAATTTTCTTTTATTTTATTAAGATACGTTTTTTGCCCAAGAGTCTTTGCCTTGATTGGTGCACCGTGTGAGTTGATGCAAATAACATCCTTGCCCAATTCTTCAAGCTGTTCCTCGTTGCCTGTTTCAACCTGGGACATAACATAGCGAACCTCTTGTTCACCAATTTGTTCGCCTCTGTTTATGGCAGATATTGCCTTATCTACATTTTCGGGTTCTCCGCCGATCTTTATTTCAGAGCCTCGATTTATTACCGCAACATCAAGCTCCTTTTCAATCAAACGCACGTTTTCATCAAAACTGCCGAAAAGATTAATCACAAGTTCGATTTTTTCTGCTTCAATAAGTCTTTCCATATAGCCTACCTCAAGTTTTTATTAATTATTATGCATCTATTCGTATTAGAATATGATAATCGAAATATAAAAATTTGTCAAGATATAGTGATATCGGCAAGGTACATCTCTACGGCTGTGTGAGGTGATAACAAGCCTTGCTTACATTCTATGTCGTAGTACAAGCCTTTGTCTATCATTCTCTTTAAATACGCTTCGCTGAATTTGCGGCTTTCGTTTATTGTCTTGTTCACCGCAAAGGCAGGACGTTTAAAGTCGAAGTATTCGCCTATTTGTTCGCCTGAGAGTCCGTCTTCTTTTAGTAGCTTGCACATAAGCAGTTCGGACAAACGTGACATCATAAGTCCGAGAATGTAAAATGGGTCCTCTCTTGTGTCAAACAGGTATTTAAGCTGTTCCTGTGCTTTTTTGCTGTTACCTGATATCATATTATCAAGCATATCATATGTTCTGTATTCAACAGTTCTGTCAACAACAGCATCAATATCTTCTCTCGTTATCCTGCGTCTGTCGCCTGTGTAGTTGATTAGCTTTTCACATTCGGTGGTCAGCTTTGCAAGGGACTGACCGCACAGCAACAATATATATCTGATTTCCTTATCTAAAATCTCTTTATCCTGCTTTTTAAAGAGGGTTTCTATCCATACACTCAGCTTGTTAATCGGCATATAATCAAATACAACTATACCGCCGCTATCTTCAAAGAACTTTACATTTTTAAGCTTTTTTTTGTCAAAGGTGTTTTCGGTAAATATAAGACAAGTGTCTGATGGCAAGGTGGTGACGGCACTTTTAATCAGCTTAAAGTCGTTTAGTGTTGCATTGTTCAGTATTCCTGTGTTTTTAACAACGATAAGCTTCATTTCGGACATTTGAGGAAATTGGTCTATTGCGGCAATTATTTCGGCGGCAGTAGTTTTTTTGCCGTTGAATTTTACCACATTGAACACCTCTGTTCCCGCTGTAATTATCTTTGATTGTATTGCCTTTATCTTTTCCTCAAGGAGATACTGTTCTTCACCATAGAAGAAATACGCACCTTGAAGACGCTTGGATTTAATACAACTGTTAAGTTCAGTAAGAGTCAACCTTTATCCCTCCCTTTTGCGGCTGAAGTCTAAACGCCTTATATCGTTATCAGTCATTATAATGGATATTGTTCCGTCGTAATCGGTTCTAACGACAGGAATGTCAAGAATATTATATTTTAACAGAGTTTTATCATTCGGATGATGATATTTATTGTTTTCACCAACACTTATAACGGACAGTTCAGGTGAAACAGCATTGATAAATTCAATGCTTGAGGACCCTGCTGAGCCGTGGTGTGCGACCTTTAAAATATCTGTATCAATATCGGAGTCGGATAAAATCTCACTTTCGGTAGTAGAGGAAATATCGCCTGTAAATAAAATCGAATTGGCTCCGCAATCCAACCTCAGCACAAGGGAATGTTCGTTTTCGTCACTGTGCTCCGCAGAAGAATTAATTGCTGTAAATGTAACGTTGTCTATTGATATCTTGTCATCATCATTCATAAAAGTGAACGGTATATTGTTGGCTGTTACAAGCTTTTCAAAGTCATTATAATTTTTACTTTGCGTAACTTTATCCGACATATAGATATGTGCTATTTTAAAGCGGCTGTTAATAAGCTCTTCAATTCCTGTTATATGGTCATCGTGAAGGTGAGATACAAAGACTGCATCAAGCTTCATCACAGACTTATATTTGAAAAACGGAATTAAAATCTTTGTTCCGCAGCTCCTGTCACCGCCATCTATCAGTATAGAGGACATATTATCCGTTTGAATAAAACAGGAATCACCTTGCCCCACATCAATAAAGCTGACTTCGGTATAACCCCTGTCAATAAAGCCTACATATATTGAAAGAGCAAACAGAAAAACTGCAATAATCCATATTGAGATAGCTGTTAATCGTTGTTTTTTAGTCATAATAGTATTCCTTTTATTTTTTTATAGTATAACATAAGTGACAAAAAAACGCAACACAGCTTTTGGATATGTTTGAAAAAAAGAACCTCACATCAAAAATGCGAGATTCTTTTAAAAGACTTAATAAATAATTCTTCTGCCGCCTGCAAACCGACTGCTGTAATAGCCGCTGTCTATACTTGTGTATTTAACAACGTCGCCGGTGTGCGGTGCGTGAATCATTATACCATTGCCGACATACATACCGATGTGACCGACATAGCCGCCGCCGGGACTGCTGTAAAAACCAACTAAGTCACCGGGTTGGAGATTTTCCCTTGAAACAGGAATACCATTTTTCATCTGGTCCGCAGCAACACGATTTATGCTGTAGCCTAACTGCTTGTATACGTACTGCATAAGTCCGCTACAGTCGAAGCCCGAAGGAGAAGTACCGCCCCAAACGTAAGGAACACCAAGGAACTGAGCAGCAACATTAACCGCCGCCTGTCCGGCACCTGATGATATAGGCATTTCACCTTCAAAAATGTTTATGTAATCTGATGATACATAACCCATAAGTCCGTCGTTGTTGTATGCGACACATACCCAATCTGACTCAATCCAATTAATTTTAACGTATTCATACTTACAAAGTTCAGCTATAACAGGTGCGTCAGGATCTGCATAAGCACGAACATTCAACGAATCTGTATCTACGACGCCGTAAAACTGACCGAAATCAACCGGCTCTTCATCTGCGTAGGCAGGCATAATAACAAAAGCAGATATTGTAGTCAACACGCAAATAAGAGCAATAATTCTTGCAATACCTTTCTTTTTTAAAAACAAAATAATAACCTCCAATATTTCTTGATAACAGTTTTTCCGCAATCACCCCTTTAAAAAATTTCATTATTTATTTCGTTAAACGTGTACATTATACACCCGTTTTGCAAAAAAGTCAACCTTTTTAATCCATTTCTTATGGCAAAACAGGTAAAAGCGGTTAAAAGAGTAGGGGGTAACCTGTTGATTTACATAGGGTTGCATAGAGTTTTGAATATTTTGTAAACAATGCTGAATAACAGCTTTTCTGTGCCTGAAAGTAGGGAAAACAGCTGTTATTTTTATATTGCAAAATATATGTAAGCGTGATATAATAGCAGTATAACAATAGTGTGCGAAACAGTGAGGAGATAGAGATATGAAAAGAGATACAGTGAATATTCTCGGAGTCAATATTGATAATGTGACAATGGAGGAGGCTCTCGGCAATGCGGTGGAGCTTGTTTCCGGGGAGGGCGTTTCCGCCATTTATACTCCAAATCCCGAAATAGTTATGGCGGCATATAATGACGCAGGCTTTGCAGATGTGCTGAATTCGGCTGATATGTGCGTTCCTGACGGAATAGGTGTTATCTATGGGGCAAAGCTGTTGGGAACTCCGCTTAAGGAGCGTGTTCCCGGATTTGAACTTTCTTGTCATTTGTTTGAAAAGTTGGGCGAGATGAATAAGAGTGTATTTTTATTCGGCTCCAAACCGGGAGTTGCGGAAAAGGCGGGGGAGAAGTTGCTGGCTACCTGCCCGGGCATTAAAATAGCCGGCTGCCGTGATGGTTATTTTAATGAAGATGACGAGAGTGAGATAATAGAACAAATCAACAGCTCAAATGCGGATTTGCTTATGGTATGCTTAGGTGCTCCTAAACAAGAAAAATGGATATATAAGAATAAGAGTAAGTTAAATGTCAAGCTGTGCATAGGTGCAGGCGGAACATTAGATGTTTTGGCAGGAACCGCAAAGAGAGCTCCTGAGATTTTTATTAAAATGAACTTGGAGTGGTTATATCGTATATGCAGACATCCCAGCAGAATAGGCAGATCTATGTCTTTGCCTAAGTTTATGGTTACTGTTATGAAGAATGGCAAGTAAGAATTAGGAGGTTATAACATATGATATATGTAATTTTGGCTGATGGCTTTGAGGAATTGGAAGCGTTGACACCTGTTGATATGCTTAGAAGATACGGAACAGAGGTTAAAACAGTCGCCATAGATAATATAGATGTATGCGGTGCACATTCCATTACTGTTAAAGCGGATATGAATATTAAGGATATAGATAAGACTTCCATTGACGGTATAGTATTGCCCGGAGGTATGCCCGGAACATTAAATCTGCAAAAAGATGAAAATGTGAATGAACTGATAGACTATTGTAATGAAAACAAAAAGTTGATTGCCGCAATATGTGCGGCACCGATGATATTGGGCGAAAAAGGCTTGCTGAGCGGAAAAAGTGCAGTGTGCTTTCCCGGGTTTGAAGAAAACCTGAAGGGTGCGGACATCGGCAACAGCCCAACGGCTGTTTGTGAAAATTATATAACGTCAAAGGGTGCGGGTACCGCATATGAGTTCGGTGCCGAAATCATAGATTATATTTCGGGCATTAAGGGCGAAGGCAAAAAGATTATGGTTCAAATGCAATGCAAAATCTGATGAGAGATAAAAAGAGTCTGCGTGCAAAATACAAAGCCGTGAGAGATAGTATAGATGCCGATATCAGAATAAAGCAGGACACCGCAATATTTCAAAAATTTTTTGATATGAGCGAGTATAAGAGGGCGAAAACAATCTTTATATATGTTTCGTTCGGCAGTGAGGTTGAAACCAAGAGAATAATTGAAAGGATAATCTCTGACGGAAAATATGCAGTTGTTCCAAAATGCGATAAGAAAAATCATACAATGCGTATATTTAAAATTGACAGATTGAGGCAATTAAAAAAGGGTGCCTATGGCATAGAAGAGCCTTGTGAGGATTGTGTTGAAGTCCCTAAGGAACAGATTGATTTGGCGGTGGTTCCCGGATTATGCTTTGATATAAAAGGTAATCGGTTGGGCTACGGCGGAGGCTATTATGACAGATTTTTAGCGGACTTTAAAGGGCTTGCCGTGGGACTTTCATACGATGAGTGTATTATAGATATTGTCCCTACTGATGAATATGATTGCAGATTGGATTTGATTATTTCGGCTGATGGGATGTGATTAAATGGCGACAGAGTATTTGAAGGATAAGCACAAGCTTGTTGGCATAAGATATATGCTTTTATACATTGCAGGCATAAATGTTATTATTTCGTTCATATTGCATATGGCTTCAAGCTTTTTTGATACATTTATACCGATTTATTTACAGGCTTTGATTGTCGGAGTATGTGCATATATTATCCCTATTATTATATATGCAAGGACAAATCATATTACGGCTCAAAGTGCTGCAGATAAATTTTATTTAAAAGGTTGTAAAGTGCCGCTTTTGATTTTGGCGGCAATAATGGGTTGTTGCTTTCAATTTGTCGTAATATTGATTGATTTGCCCATAAATATGTTAACGGGAGGTTCGTCATCTTATATACCGAGTACGCCTGCTGAACTAATAGCAGCTATTTTTGTAATTGCGGTAATTCCTGCGATATTTGAGGAATTTTTATTTCGGGGAATAGTTTTGGGTTCAATGTCGGAGTTTAACACTAAGGCGGCAGCCATTTTTTCTGCGGTTATATTTGCTGTTATGCACGCAGATATGTGCGGACTTGTAGGATATATAATAATGGGTTTAATACTTGTGTCAATTGTAAAACGCACAAATTCCATTTATTCTGCAATAGTATTTCATTTTGCCAACAATACAACGGCTTTGATTTTGGGATACATCAATGATGAGCTTATATATATGCCTGTCTTTACAATATCCTTATTTGCTGTCGGAGTCATATTGTTTGTAGCATCGTATATGCTGTTTGCGTCTATAACCAAAAAACCGAAGGAAATTTGCTTGATGAAAACGGGCGGACTTTTGGGACAGAGCTTTGTCAATCTGCCTATAATGCTGTGTATTGCGGTTGTTGTGGTTGCGGAAATTATGATAAGTCTGATATAACAAAAAATAAGATATGCCGATATAATCGGCAGAACGGAGCATAATATGCGAAAGATAATATATGGAGCCGCAGGAATAATAGTAATTTTGATTATGTTTATTTTTGCAGACATCTTCGGAATAGGCGGAAGTAAAAATAATATTGACATTAAAGTTGAAAACGGAGCAGGGGCATCCGTCGTTGCAGAAAAGCTGAAAAAAGCTGATATTATAAGCTATAAAGCCATATTTAAGATTTATTCGCGTTTGACAGGAGAGCATATTTATCAGATGGGAATTCACAAGTTAAACCCGTCAATGAGCTATAAAGAGATAATCAGAAGCTTGCAGTCTGTACCGGAGAATGATGAAGTTCAGGTGTTAATTCCGGAGGGCTATGAGTTGCGTCAGATTGCCGATGTGCTTGAAGAAAACGGACTGATAAACAGAGATGTGTTTATGAGCGAAGTCGAGACGGGAAATTTTGACTATGAGTTTATAAAGAATATACCTAATCGAAACAACAGACTTGAGGGATATCTGTTCCCCGATACATATAAATTTTCCAAAAACGAAACAGAACACGAAATCATAGACAAAATGCTTTCAAACTTTGATAAGCAGGTTGTGCCTCTGTATCAGCAATCGGGATGCAGTATGTCGTTGGATGACATAGTTATTCTTGCCTCGGTAATAGAGAGGGAGGCGGCAAGTGATAACGACAGGGGCAAGGTAGCATCTGTATTTGTAAACAGAATTAATATGGGAATGAAACTTGAGTCCTGTGCCACCGTTCAGTATATATTAAGGGAACGAAAGAATGTGTTGAGCATAGAGGATACCAAAATTGAGTCCCCATACAACACATATATTAATGACGGATTGCCTATAGGTCCGATTGCGTCACCGGGAATCAGCTCAATAAATTCCGCTATCTATCCCGAGCAGACGAATTATATTTACTTCTTAGCCACCGAGGATGGAACAGACAGCCTGTTCTCCGAAACCTTTGAGGAGCATCTGGAAAATCAGAAAAGAATACAAGGCAACGAGTAAGGAGGATACGAGTGATAGAGGATAATATAAACTTTGACTACATAACAAGATATATAAGAAGAACTCTGCGGCAATCCGACGGAATTATTGCCGAAATGGAGGAATATGCCAAACAGAATGGGGTCCCTATTTCACAGCCTGAGTCTATCAAGATGTTAGAACTGCTGATTAAAATCGGCAGTGCGAAGCGTGTCCTTGAGATAGGTACAGCCATAGGCTATTCTGCCATAAGAATGGTAAAGGCAGGAGCGGAGCATATTGATACAATAGAGATAAACGCGGATGCTGCAAGGGTTGCAGCTGAGAATATTTTGGCGGCAGAGTTTACAGATAAAATTTTTGTGCATTTGGGTGATGCAAAAGATATTTTGCCCACTCTTGATGGTTGCTATGACTTGATATTTATTGATGCGGCAAAGGGACAATACGAGGAGTTTTTTAAGCATAGTATGCGAATGCTGAAATGCGGAGGCATATTGGTGTCTGATAATATTCTTTACAAGGGTATGACAGCAACAGACGAGCTTGTTCTGCACAGAAAGATTACAATTGTAAAAAGGCTTCGCAAATACGTTGATATGTTGTGCAATCACCCTCAGATTGAAACAGATATACTTCCTTTGGGCGATGGTGTTGCAATAAGCGTAAAATGCAGTGATTAGTATGGAGAGGTGTGAGATAAATGCGTAGAGGAACAAACGGCAAGGTTCGTATGTTTTTGAAAAATATGGATTTTTGGCTGGCTGTGCTTACTCTTGCGGCGGCTTTGATTGGAATAGTGATGATATCAAGTGCAGGCGGCGAAGGTGCAGTGCGTTATGTTGTTGTGCAATCGGCGGCACTTGTTATTGGTGTTGTCGGCATTTCGGCACTTATGGTATTGGACTACGAATATCTGTCGGGGATATCACGTTATCTTACGATTATTGGTGTCGTTATGCTTGTGTTGGTGTTAATTCCCGGAATTGGCAATGTGGAAAACGGTGCAAGAAGTTGGTTTAAATTAGGACCTGTAAGCCTTCAGCCTGCCGAGGTAGTTAAAATAATATTTATAATCGTTTTTGCCAAGGAGCTGTCTGACAACGAAAGACAAATGGACGATTTCAGAACTGTATTAAAGCTTTTGGTATATGGTATTGTTCCGATTTTGCTTATATTGGTTCAGCCTGATTTTGGAACTGCATCGGTATTTATTTTTATGTTTATTGCAATGATTTTTGTTGCAGGCATAGGCAGAAAATACATAATAGGAGGTGTGGCATCAATAGCCGCATTATCGCCTATTGTATGGTTCTTTGTGTTGCAGGACTATCAAAAGCAAAGATTATTAACTGTTTTAAATCCCGAGGCCGACCCAAGCGGTGCAGGATATCACGTTATTCAGTCAAAGCTGGCGGTAGGCTCAGGAAGGGTGTTCGGGGCAGGTTTGTTTAAGGGGTCAAGTCAGCTTAATAACGCTTTGCCCGAAAGACATACAGACTTTATCTATTCGGTTATCTGTGAGGAATTGGGTATAATCGGTGCGGTCTTGGTTATAGTTTTGATTTGTGCGATTATTTTAAGATGTATATATATCGGAATGAATGCAAGAAATTCTTTGGGAACATATATATGTACAGGTGTTGCAGCAATGCTGATTTTTCAAACCTTTGAAAATATAGGTATGTGTATCGGACTTTTTCCTGTTACGGGTATTACGTTGCCGTTTTTCAGTTACGGCGGTTCGTCGTTGCTGACAACACTTTTGGCAATAGGGCTTGTTTTAAATGTTAAGTATCGAAGTCGTATGATAAATTTTTAGGATGAAAGTTAAGCATACATTTATATGATTGAATTATAGTATAAATATTATATGATTTAAAGAAGGAATATATATGATAAATATATTAATTAAAAAATTCATACCAAACAGCGATGATATATCAAGCCCTGAGGTCAGAAAGAGGTACGGAATTTTAGGCGGCGTGTTGGGAATTATATGCAATTTGTTACTGTTTTTAATAAAAATTATAGTAGGAACGATTATAAACAGTATTGCAGTTATTTCTGATGCGTTTAACAACTTATCGGATATGGGTTCGTCGCTTGTCAGTATAATTGGTGCAAAGCTGGGTGGCAAAAGGGCTGATTTGGAGCATCCGTACGGACACGGCAGGGCGGAATATATATCAACACTTATCATTTCTTTTTTGATTATATTTTTCGGTATTGAGCTTTTGAGAAACTCAGCGGGAAAGATTTTAAATGCGGAAGAGGTATCAACAAACATTATATCCATTGCTATTCTCGGAGTTTCTGTCTTTGTAAAGCTGTGGATGTGGTATTATAATAAGTATATGGGAGAAACGATTGGCTCTGCAATTTTGCTTGCCGCTTCACGGGATAGCTTAAATGACGTCATCGCAACGGGCGGGGTAATAATATCGGCATTTATTGCACCCTATGTGGCTTTCCCTATAGACGGAATAGCGGGTATATGCATATCTGTTCTTATTGTGAAAACAGGTTTTGATATTGCAAAGGAAACCGCTGACAGGCTTTTGGGAGCGGCTCCCGATGAAGAGCTTGCGGCTAAGATAGAGGAATATCTTATTGCAGAGGATATGATTATAGGTATGCACGGACTTATGATTCACGACTACGGACCCGGATGCAAGATAGCCTCTGTTCACGCTGAGGTTCCGGCGAATTTGTCACTTGTTGAAGTCCATAATGTCATTGATGGGATTGAACATAGAATACTTAGTGAGCTTAACGTTGATATTGTAATTCACACCGACCCGGTATTGCCGAGCGGAAAAAGCAATATATGACAATAATGTGACAAATTGTATTATTATGTTGACTTTTTAAGGGTTAATATGTATTATTATGTCAGAGAGGAGTTTTAGGTTTGGTGAATAATTATAAACGGCATTCAAAACATAAATATAGAATAAAAAAAGGGCAAAAAGTGAGAGCAATAGTGACGCTGGCGGTGGTTGCTGTATGTGCCGTTGCTTTGGTGGCTTTACTGCTGACGGCAGTAGTAAAAATTTTCGGCGGCGGTTCTGACCAACAACAGCTCGCCAATAACGAAAATCAAACAGTTGAGGCAAGCAAGACAAAGGAGTATAATCTTCCGCCCACAAGCGAAAAGAATGATTTGCTTGAAATTGTGAGAACAAAAAATGGTTCGGATAAAAAGATTTGTTATCTAACCTTTGATGATGGACCAACCAATGATGTTACCCCACAGGTGCTTGATGTTTTGAAGAAGTACAATGTAAAAGCGACATTTTTCTGCTTGGGCAAGATGCTTGATGCAAACCCTGAGATTGCAAAGCGTGAGTATGACGAAGGACATTTGGTTGCAAATCATACTTATTATCATAATTACGGCGATTTATATGCTTCAGCTGACAGCTTTATGAAGGAAATCAATATGACTCAGGATAAAATTAAGGAGATAACGGGGGAGGAGCCTTTTAAACTTATGCGTTTCCCGGGGGGGTCACATAATGCAGGAAGCTATGCCGCCGTAAAGCAGGAGTATAAAAAAGTTTTAAAGGAAAAAGGCTTTTACTATGCTGACTGGAATTGCTTAAACGGTGATGCTGAGGCGACGTCAAGAAGTACGGAGGAGCTTATAAACAGTGTTAAAAAGACGGCATTAGAGGACAACCTTATTGTTCTTATGCATGATGCATCAACAAAAGCAACAACTCCGCAGGCACTTGGTTCTATTATTGAGTATCTTAAATCCAAAGGCTATGAGTTCAGACGCCTTGATGAGATAGATTATTATGATACGGGTGCAACAGATAATGAAAATTCGATGATTTTATAATGATAAATAATAACATAAAAGGGGCTGCATATGAACCGACCCCGACCGTGTCTATTATCCCGCCGTGTATGACGGGGTGATTGGGGTCGGAGCGGCGGACGGATGGCAGTGTGCGGAGTTCTCGCAACGCAGCGATGTCGATGTTCTGGCACCGGGCGTCAATCTGCCGACCGTCACCAACCGCAATGCGGCAAAGACTGAGCGGAAAAGCGGAACATCGTACGCCTGTGCCTATATCAGCGGCGTCTGCGGACAGATTCTGACGGAAAACCCGACCATGACCGCCGCAGAGGTGCAGACGGCACTCTTTGGTATGGCACGGGACATCGGCGAGGTCGGCTATGATGCCGACAGCGGCTGGGGGGTCGTCAAGACCGTAACCCTGACCGACCATGCGGCGATGCGGTTCTGGAGTTTGGCTCTGCAAGGCAACCTCGCTCAAACTCTGAAAAACGCAAGGCAATAAAAAAACCGCCCGAACGGGCGTGCCCGAAAGCACAGGAAAGGTCGCAGTGAAATTAACTGCGACCTTTCGCCTTTATCGTGTTAATTTATTTTCGGGCGATTCATGAATTGCCCATTGCCCCCTCTCCGTCACAGCGTTGCCCTGTCACCTATCCCGAAGGGAGAGGCTCAAGGCGCGTTGCGGTGCCTATCGTATGGTTGTGTCGGTGTGGGGGTTGATGAGGACGATGCCGTCACGCTCTGAGATGGTGACATACGGGGGCTCGCCGGTCAGGAAGTGAATCCACAGATCGTAGGTTCCGATGTCGTTCGTGCGGTAAAAGGTTTCCAGAATCCGCTCGGCACAATAGCCGTACTTCGCCCCGATACTGCGGTAGGCGGTCTGGATTTCTTCGTCGGTCAGGGTCAGGGCGTCATCAAAGGAGTAGTAGGATTCCGACGCCAGTTGCAGTTCCAGAATCATCTGCGATACCGCATTGTTCCATAGCTTGGCAGGGAGCTCCGCAATAGACTCCGCACCGCTGCCGACGGTTTCCTTGACGGGCAGGTCATCAAACAGGGCGGGCAGTCCGTCGGAGATATAGCTCTGTATCAGTTTGGGAATCATGTCGGCAAGCAATGCTTGGTCGGAAGGACGCAGTGCGGTATAGGGATAGACGATACCGCTGTCGTCAGCGGTAATCACCACACGGCGGGCGTCTTCCAGCCAGTCGACTTTGGCGTTCAGACTCTCCGATACGGCACGGACGGGAACCAAGGTGCGGTTGTCAATCAGCCGTGCCGGAACATCCAGAACCACAACCTCGCCGTTTTTCAGCATCTCGGTATTGTTCACGGAAATCTGAATCTCTGTATCGCCTTTGACCGCAACGGCGGTTTGGGTGGCGTCCTCCCAGCGGACGGTGGCGCCGAGGGATTCAAAGATGACACGGAGTGGAACCAAGGTGCGGTCAGACTCGGTAACGGGATCAGTATCAAACAGCAGACGGGAGCCGTTGACCGTCACCGTGATGGGTTCATCCGCCGTGGCAATTCCACACGGAATCCATAACAAAAAGAATGCGACAAAAGGAATCAAAAAGCGTTTCATATACAATTTCCTCTCTGCCCCGTTTCTTCGGGGGATAGATCAAATATACACTTTTTTGTGCGGAATGTCAATATCAGAAAGAGAAGATAAGGTAAATAAAGAACGTGAACTCAGATTGTTCTTTGAAACCTTGGAAAATATACCTCAGTTAATTGATACCTGGGACGAAAACTTGTGGATAACACTGGTTGAAAAAATGGAAGTGTCGCATGATAAAATGTGTACGGTTTTCTTTAAGAATGGTGTGAGTGTTGAGGTTGGGATATAGTAAAAGTGAAACAAGTTGCTATTAACGGCAACTTGTTCACATAATTGGATAATTTATACAGAATTTTTCTTGTATTCCGTACCCCACGTAACCATAGCGTCCAGTATAGGCTTTAAGCTGTAACCCGTTTCGGTCAGTGTGTATTCAACCCTCGGCGGCACTTCGGGATAAACCTTTCTTGTCAGAAGTCCGGCTTCTTCCATTGAGCGAAGATTTGCGGTCAGCACCTTTTGAGAAATGTTACCGACTGATTTTTTTAATTCTCCAAAGCGTTTTGTACCCTCCAACAGGTCACGGATAATCAGCACCTTCCAGCGGTCTGAAATAAGCATAAGCGTTGTTTCAACTGGGCAAGCTGGTAAATTTTTTTTCATATACGGTCGTCCTTTCTGTAAATATCTTTTAGAAACTAATGCGAATATTATTCCTTATGTTTCTATTATAAAGTATTATTTGTTTTTGTCAAGATAGTTTCCTTGCGGTAACTATGTCACAATATTGTGCGTACTTTACAAAGCAAGCAAGCAGTTTTATAATAAAGGTATGAACAGGAGGTATGCCACAATGCAGATAACAGATTTTTTTAGAATAATACAAGAGGATATACATTCAACAGTTGTTGCAACTGTTGATAGCAATAATCTGCCCGTAACGTGTGCGATTGATATAATGGACTAATGGTGTGTCCGCAGAAATGTATTGATATACAACCTTTCAGAATAAATCAGACTAACTGTCTGCATTGCGGCAACTGCGCTTCAATATGCTCATTTAATGCTATTGATAAAAGAGGTTGATGATATGACTCAAAATGAAAGATTATATTTTTTGCTTGATTATCTTATAAAAGAGTCCGTGCATTATTCTGATATTACAATCCCAACTGAAACAGCTCGGCAAAAACAATTATTGCGTTCACTGATGAACATACGCACACCGAAACCTGTTACAGAGGAATTTTTGAGAATACAAGACAAATATCTCAAAGAAGAAACGCAGAATAAATGCATCACAGATGCAAATAATCTCATTCCCGTCCGTGACAGATTGTGTATTTGGCAGGGCGATATAACAACCTTAAAATGCGGGGCGATTGTAAATGCGGCGAACTCTGCAATGCTTGGCTGCTTTGTTCCGTGTCATGGGTGTATTGATAATGCAATTCATACCTATGCCGGTGTTCAGCTTCGTGCAGAATGTAACAGGCTGATGAAAGAACAAGGCTACGAAGAGCCGACAGGTCAGGCAAAAATCACAGGTGCATATAATCTGCCCTGTGATTATATTATTCATACGGTAGGTCCTGTCATTTGTGGCAGATTAACCGAGAAAGACTGTGATTTGCTTAAATTCTGCTATATTGAATGTCTGAAAGCCGCAGAGGAACACAATATTAAATCAATTGCATTTTGCTGCATTTCGACGGGAGAATTTCATTTTCCAAACGAAATAGCGGCAGAAATTGCAGTTGATACAGTTACAAAATATTTGAAAAATTCAGATATAGAAAGGGTGATTTTTAATGTTTTTAAGGACAGGGACAAGGAAATATACACAAAATTACTCGTATAATATAAACCGTCTGAAAGAAAAAGTTGAAACTGCTGACGCAATCCTTATCGGTGCGGGCGCCGGACTTTCTACATCTGCCGGACTCCAATATTCGGGAGAACGGTTTGACAGATATTTTTCGGACTTTAAAGCAAAATACGGCATTACGGATATGTATTCGGGAGGATTTTATCCCTATCAGACACTTGAAGAATACTGGGCTTGGTGGTCAAGACACATTCTTATAAACCGCTATGATGTTGAAATCGGTAAACCGTACAAGGATTTACTAACGCTTGTCAAAGATAAGGATTATTTTGTGCTTACAACAAATGTAGACCATCAATTTCAGCTTGCCGGCTTTGATAAAAAGCGGCTGTTTTATACTCAGGGCGATTATGGGTTATGGCAATGCTCTGATGCCTGCCACAGTAAAACTTATGATAATAATACTGCAGTCCTCAAAATGGCAGCGGAACAAAAGGATATGAAGATTCCGTCGGAACTTATACCTAAATGCCCTATATGCGGCGCACCTATGACAATGAATCTGCGCTGTGATGATAGTTTTATTCAGGATGATGGCTGGTATAAAGCAGCCGGACAGTACGAAGATTTTGTGCGCCGACATAAGGATTTGAATATTCTTTTTCTTGAATTGGGCGTAGGTGCGAATACACCCGGCATTATAAAATATCCGTTTTGGCAGATGACGGCTCAGAATGAAAATGCAGTTTATGCTTGTATCAATATGGGCATGGCTATAACACCTGATGAAATAGAACGACAGTCAATATGTATTGACGCTGATATCGGTATAGTGTTGTCGGAGCTTATAGTATAATGAAACGTTGTATCCTGAACTTGGGATACAACGTTTTTCATAATCACGATAAAATTTTTTCAAAGATTATTTTGAAATTAAAATCTCAATATATCGCATAACAGCGTAAAAGTCACCTTCAGGTAACCGTCCAAAAGTCACCAATAGGTAACTACAGCACAAAAAAGTGCGTACTTTACAGGTTATTGAAGCGGTGCTATACTGTAATCACAGAGAGGAAAAGACGAGCGGACGGCGTCTTTCCCAATGTGAAATCTTAATATTATGGAGGTAATCAAAATGAAAATAGCAGTAATATGTGCAAACGGTAAAGAGGGACAGCTTATCACAAAGGAAGCAATAAACAGAGGCTTTGATGTGACGGCTGTTGTAAGAGGAGAAAATAAGTCAGAAGCAAAAAAGGCAATTATGAAAGATTTATTTGACCTTACAAAAGATGATTTAAAAGGCTTTGAAGCAGTGGTAGACGCCTGCGGTGCTTGGGCTCCGGAAACTCTGGACGCTATTCCGAACGCAGTGGAAAAGCTTTGCGAATTGTTAAAAGGAACAGACACAAGACTTCTTGTTGTCGGCGGTGCGGGCAGCCTTTATGTAAATAAAGAACGCACTCTGACAGTTGCGGACGGCAAGGACTTTCCCGATGCTTTCAAGCCGCTTGCGTCAGTACATCAGACTGCACTCAATTATTTGAGAGGTGTAAATGATGTAAAATGGACTTATATAAGTCCCGCCGCAGATTTTCAGGCAGACGGAGAAAAAACAGGAAAATACATTTTGGCAGGCGAAGATTTTACACTAAACGCAAAGGGTGAAAGCATAATCAGCTATGCAGACTATGCAATCGCTATGGTTGATGAAATTGAAAAGGGCAATCACATTTGTGAGCGTATCAGTGTTGTAAAAGAGTAATTTTAAGAAAATTCACCAAACACAATGCACCGCTTTTGACCTAAAAATAATGCAAAAGCGGTGCATTAATTTTCGAAGAAAAGTTTCGGAGTGAACAGAATTTGTGTGCGATGGCTGAAAATGCTCTGATTTTAGCAAGATACCCTTTACTCAGAAACTTTTCTTTCTGCGAAAATACCGATATTACAGTGTTTTCGGGCAAAAAAACAGAACCGCAATTTTGTATCAAAATTACGGTTCAGCTTTGCCTCTGTACCCCAAGGCTGATAGAATTACACGAAAGGTTACAAACGAGCCTTTCGGTTTCAATCTCTAATCGACAGTTTCATTTTTTCGTTGGCGGTTTCATTTAATGTGAGTTGGTTTCATTTTTTGCTCTATCAACCCTGCCACTGCATTATACCATAAATTATTGAGTTTGTCATCTGTTTTATCATCATAACAACATTAAATACGCTGCTTAAATAATTTATCTCTGCTTATTGATAAATAGCATTAATGATCCATAAATATAATACTGTGCATGTTAAATGGTAGAGCATGATATAGTGTTTAAATTCAAGGGCGGAACAGAAATCAAATGGTATATTGTATAGAAAACCCCACAGAAGAACCAAGCGGTAAATCTGTGGGGGATCTTTTTTGAACTAATTTTTACATTCCGCAAAAGTTAGAACATATCGCTTTAATGTTCACTATGTTGACAAGGCATTTCTGATGTGATATAATACATATATTGAATGGAGAGTGATACATATGGAACTGCGAGTTCTGAATTACTTTTTGATGGTATCGCAAGAGGAAAACATAACAAAAGCGGCACAGCTTTTGCACGTTACACAGCCGACATTATCAAGACAGCTTATGCAGCTTGAAGATGAACTCGGGGTAAAGCTGTTTGAGCGAAGCAATCACAGCATTATTCTTACAAATGACGGACTTCTCTTAAAACGCAGAGCACAGGAAATTGTATCACTTGCGGAAAAAACAAAAAAAGAGCTTACGTGCGAAAAGGAGCTTGCCGGAAATATTGAAATCGGCAGCGGGGAATTTATGAGCTTTTCTTTCCTTGCAGATATTATATCGAAATTCTCGGCTGAAAATCCAAATGTATCCTTTAAGCTGCACAGCGGAAATGCCGACACAATAAAAGAACAGCTTGAAAGCGGTGTTTTGGATATGGGTATGCTCTCCTATCCCGTTGATATAAGCAAGTATGAGTTTGTCAGGTTGCCGCAAAAGGAAAAATGGGGTATTGTTATCCACAAAGATTATGAAATATCGAAAAGAAGCTATGTGACTCCCGACGATTTAATCGGTTTGCCGCTTATAATACCAAACCGTCGACTTATACAAGACGAGCTAAAAAAGTGGTTCGGAAATCTATATAATGACATAAATATTTTTGCATATCACGATCTGCTTTATAATGCGGCAATGATGGCAAAAAACAAAATGGGTGTTGTTTTAACGCTTCAGCTTGAAAGTAAATTTGACGATTTAAAATTTGTTCCTCTTGCGCCCAAGCTTGAATTTGGAACTGTTGCAGTGTGGAAGAAAAACCAAATTCAATCTCCGACAGTAGAAGCATTTATTGACTTTGCTAAGAAATACATATTAGGCATTTCTGATAATACGATATAAGTATTAGACATAATTACTCAATGGTGATATAATGTAGGTACCTGATAAAGGTGCCTATATTTTTTTGGTGGTGATTAAATGACAAAACAGGAAGTGCTGACAAAATACAATGTTCCTCCGGATTTGTTGGATAAATACACGGCAATAAAAAAATGTACAAGATACAGTGACAAAGACATTGAGAACATTAGTATGATTATGACATTGTATGAAGCCGGATTTGACGATACGGAAGCTGAAAAATACTTTGAATACTGGCTTTCGGATGAAGATACGGCAGACAAATGCACTGAAATGCTTACAAAAAAGCGAAAGCACACGCTTGATGAAATTCACTCAAAACAAAAGCAGCTTGACGGCATTGATTATCTGCGCTACAAAGTTGCAAAAGAAAATAAAAAGTAAAGGAGTTTTTAAAAAAGAAATTTTGCAGCATATATGTTTTTGCAAAGCGAGTTTGTGTTTATGGATTATTCAGAATCCAAAATACTGTTTTATTTAGATTATCTTGCTCTGATGGGACTTTGTATTTTTATATCCCATTACGGCTCAGGATTTATAAAAAGATACAAATATGAACATAAAGATGGAGGAATTTAAAATGAGTAAAAAATTAGTAGCGTATTTTTCAGCAAGCGGAGTTACAAAAAATTATGCAGAAAGACTGGCAAATGTGATAGGTGTGGATTTGTTTGAAATCAAACCCAAACAGCCGTACACAAATGCGGATTTGAATTGGCAAAACAGCAACAGTCGTTCAAGCGTTGAAATGAAAAATCCGGATTCTCGTCCGGAAATTGCGGAGAAACTTTCGGATATGGACGAATATGACACCGTTTTTGTCGGTTTCCCGATTTGGTGGTACGTGGCACCGACCATCATTGATACCTTTTTAGAAAGCTATGACTTTTCAGGCAAAACAATTATTCCGTTTGCAACAAGCGGTGGCAGCGGAATGGGCAAAACCGCCGATGTGTTGAGGAAGATCTGTCCCAACGCTGATATTCGTGACGGAAGATTATTAAATGGTATGACGGACGAAAAAATCGCACAATGGGCAAATGAATTTTAATTCGGAAGGGATTTGATATTTATGAAAAAAATCACACAAACAGCGGGTCGTGACGCACTCGGAGAATTTTCACCTGACTTTGCACATTTTAATGATGATATTTTGTTTGGTGAAAACTGGAACAATGAGGATATCGACTTAAAAACAAGATGTATTATAACCGTTGTTTCACTTATGTCGCAGGGAATCACAGATAGTTCGCTCAAGTATCATTTTCAGAACGCAAAAAATAACGGTGTGACACAAAGGGAAGTTGCTGCAATAATAACGCATACAGCGTTTTATGCAGGCTGGCCCAAGGCGTGGGCAGTATTCAATTTGGCAAAGGAAGTTTGGGGTGAGTAAATTATGAAGTATGCAAAACTCGGAAATTCGGATATTGAAGTATCAAAGCTATGTGTCGGCTGTATGAGCTTTGGAAAGCCGTTTAAAGATTTTCACGAATGGACTTTAAGTCACGATGAAACGGAAGAAGTTGTCCGTCATGCACTTGATCTCGGAATAAACTTTTTTGATACGGCGAATACCTATGCACATGGCACAAGTGAGGAATATCTCGGACGTGCAATTAAAAACAATGTTTCTCGTGACAAGGTGGTGCTTGCTTCAAAGGTATATTTTAATGATGGGCATTTATCAAAGGAAGCAATAAATCGTGAAATAGACGGTACACTGAAAAGGCTCGGCACGGATTACCTCGACCTTTATATCATTCACCGCTTTGATTATGGGACTCCGATTGAAGAAACAATGGAGGCACTTAACAATCTCGTGAAATTGGGCAAGGTTCGTGCGCTTGGTGCGTCTGCAATGTACGGCTATCAGTTCTACAATATGCAGCATGCGGCAAGGGATAATGGGTGTACGCCTTTTGTATCAATGCAGAATCAT
>CADAVS010000017.1 GCA_902791425.1 uncultured Ruminococcus sp. | reverse complement strand
TTCACGTTCACGCAAGAACTTTATTGCATCGTTTACGTCAGGGTCGTCCGACACTCTTAAAATATTATCATATACCGCTCTCGCCTTTTGTTCTGCTGCCAAATCTTCAACCAAATCGGCGATTGGGTCACCCGTAACCGCAAGACAATTGGCATCAAATGGCATTCCCCCAGAATTTGCAGGATATACTCCTCTGCCGTGATTCATAAAGTACGCACCAAATGGGCTGTTCTCTATCTCCTCCGTTGTTGCGTTCTTTGCAAGCTGTCTTACTATTGTTCCTACCATTTCCAAGTGAGCTAACTCTTCGGTGCCTATATCCGTAAGCAAGCTTTTGGTAATTTCATCAGGCATAGAATATCTTTGAGATAGATATCTCAATGATGCTCCAAGCTCACCGTTAGGACCGCCGTACTGCGCTACGACATATTGTGCTAATCTCGGGTTTGTGTTTTTGATATTAATTGGATATTCTAATCTTTTATGATATTGCCACATATGAATTCCTCCTAAATATTATCCCACGGCCACGGACTTTCAATCCAATCCCAAAATTTAGGATTATCGGAGTCCGCTGCAGTAAGAGGTCCGAATTTTTCCTGAAACTCTTTCTTTAATTCACATGCTCTGTCCGTCATTTTGCGAAACATAGCAATTCCCTCAGTATCCTCAGGATGGGTATCGAGATATAAATTCCAATCATATGCAGCAAATGCATATGCAGCCAACTTTTTTAACATTCTGCTTCTTTCACTCATTCTTCTGTCCCTCCGAAAAAATCTTGTCACCATATATTTGATTTCCATATACACCAATCGGCTTTGCAAGAATGGGAAAAACAGTTCCGTTAGCAAGGGCATCCTCGGCACTAAAAATATTTCTCGGTTCTGCCTGCTGTATCGGTACATACGCATATCCCACCATCGGCATAGCAATTGGCGTTGTTTCATTTTGATAAGGCATATACAACATTCTCCTTCCGAATTTTCTTATAAAGCGTTTGTCCGCTCCCTATTTATATTATGCGTTATATTTTAAAAAGTGAAAAATAATGAATAATACAAAACGAAAAATCCCATCTTACGATAGGATTTTTGTTTTGGAAGAGCCGAACAATTTAGATACCTGACTTATTAATTAGATTTTGCAAAAGTTGAATTCTGCTCTATATTTATTATCTGATAACTTCAGCTGCCATATCAACCAATTCCTTTGCAGATAACTTTCCGTCAATTTGCAGCAACTGATATTGAATACCATTATTTCTCCAAGAAACACTTTGCACCTCACTTATTTCAACTTTTGAAGAGCCGTAACTGAATACCAACTCGCCGTTTTCTTCAGCTTTTTTATCATCGTCAGTCATTTTGTAATCCGGCGGCACATTTTGTTTGTGTAACTGAAATAATATATGTCCGTACCTGAAACAGTTGAAATAACTTTGCCCTCAGCGTCCATCTCGGAATTAAACTTATCCTGTGAGAAAATCACTCTGTCACCGTCCTTTTCATATTCAAACGATACCGACTTAAATTTTTCAACCGAGTTACCGTTTTCATCGGCGAAATTATTGTTTATAACGCTGCCATCTTTAAAAGTATAGCCGTTTTCGAATGTGTCAATAAGCACAGGCTCATAGCCTATGTCTGATTTGACCTGTTCGGCTGAAGGCAGTGACTTGTATTCCGGATTAGACGATGATGAGCTATACCAAGTAGTAACTATCTCGCTGGCGGCAAAAACAGTAACTCCCAAAGCTAATGTTGCAGCTATTGCAATTAAAGATATTTTCTTTTTTGATTTCATAGTGTTAGACTTCCTTTCCATAGATGCGGAATCAATCTTACTGTCAACCATATCCTTTATTCTATCAATTCTAACATCAAGAGTACCGGGAGTATTATCGACACAATTTTTCATATTGAGTTCTTTTGACAGATTTCTTTTTTTATTCATAGTGATTCCTCCGCATTTGATAAGATTTTTTTTAGTTTTCGTTTTCCTCTTGAAAGTTTGCTTTTAATGGTAGAAATATTTAAGCCTGTTGCCAACGAAATATCTTTCAATTTTTCGTCAAACTTGTAAAACCTTACAAATTTATAAATGTTTACAAATTCGTAATTCTTATTTCGGATATTCGTTCAAAACGCCTAAAATTTAAGTTATTGTTGAAATTTTACGTAATTTATGGTAATATATAGTCAGCTCGAAAGGAGTTGACATTATGATAGCAATTATAGATTATGGAGCGGGCAATTTACGCTCTGTGCAAAAAGCCTGTGAATATAATGGTGCAACGGCAGTTGTCACCTCTGACAAAGATAAAATCAAATCTGCTTCACGGGTTATTCTGCCCGGCGTAGGTGCCTTTGGCGATTGTATGGAAAGCATTAAAAAATATGATTTATACGACTGCATACGCAATGTGTGCGAAAGCGGAACTCCCTTTTTAGGTATCTGTTTGGGGTTACAGCTTTTGTTTGAGAATAGCGAGGAAAGTCCAAAGGCCGACGGTCTTTCAATATTTAAGGGCAAAAACATAAAAATACCAAAAAAAGACGGACTTAAAATTCCGCATATGGGTTGGAACTCTCTGCATATTGAAAAAAATTCGCCCTTATTCAAAGGCATTGATGACGGCTCCTTTGTCTACTTTGTTCATTCGTTTTATATGTGCCCTGAGGACAAATCCATTATATCCGCCACCTGCAACTATTCCGAAAATCTGCCTGTCGCCCTTTGGTCAGGCAATATAAATGCGGTTCAGTTTCATCCTGAAAAAAGCGGTAGTACAGGGCTTAAAATGCTTAAAAACTTTATCGACTTCGGAGGTGATATATAATGCTTGCCAAAAGAATTATACCCTGTCTTGATGTAAACTGCGGACGCGTTGTAAAAGGCGTGAATTTTGTCAACCTCATAGACGCAGGCGACCCTGTCGAGGTTGCAAAAATATATAACGAGGCAGGTGCCGATGAGCTTGTTTTTCTTGACATCACCGCAACCCACGAGGGCCGCGGAACTGTTGTCGATATGGTCAGACGTGTTGCCGAAACCGTATTTATTCCCTTTACGGTTGGCGGCGGAATAAGCACAGTTGAGGACTTTCGAGAGCTTTTGTGTGAGGGTGCCGATAAAATATCTGTAAACTCCTCCGCTATCAGAAATCCTGATTTAATATCACAGGCGGCAGACAAATTCGGCAGACAATGCGTTGTTGTGGCGATTGATGCAAAACGCAGAAGCGACGGCAGCGGTTGGAACGTATTTGTCAACGGCGGCAGAATTGACACAGGCATTGATGCACTTGAGTGGGCAGAAAAGGCTGATAAACTCGGTGCAGGTGAAATTCTGCTCACCTCTATGGATTGCGACGGCACAAAGGCAGGATACGACATTGAACTTACCAAGGCTGTGTCCGAAATAGTGTCAGTTCCCGTAATAGCATCAGGAGGTGCGGGAACTATGGAACACTTCAAGGATGCTTTGACCGACGGAAAAGCAGATGCCGCTCTCGCCGCATCCCTCTTCCATTTTAGAGAAATAGAAATATCTGATTTGAAAAATTATCTAAATCAAAATAATGTTCCCGTCAGATTATAAAAGAACAAAAGGCCTCATTACGAGGTCTTTTTTAGTGTCCGCAAGTATTTCTTTGTTTCAATGTTTATGCGATTGCTTTCAATGGCTTTTTTGATTGTCATATTGTGTGTCCAAGCATCAAGCTTGTTTTCAATAATGTACGGCAGGGTTTCATCATATTTCTTTGAAAGAGCCGTGGCAAAATACCACGCTCTCATCATATTGACGTAATATTCATCTGATTTTATATCGGCAACAAGCTTCAAATATTCGCTCTTAAATTCGTCATCCAAAAAATATCTCATCAACATACCTATGCCGTATCTGACAGTATATGTCAACTCTGAGTTCAGCCATTCCATTATCTTTACCAAAAGTCTGTCCGTATTCTTTGCGAACACTTTTGGGGAAAACATATCACAGGTTGCCCAATTATCAATATAAGGCAAAAGCTTCTCTGTTTCATACATCGCCATATCATAGTCCTTAATCGTTTCTATCACAAAGGCGTGAACGTTATTCTCTTCATAATAGCTATGTGGCAATTCACTCAAAAAAGCAGCTCTCTTATCACTTTTAGCTAAAGATTTTGCATACCTTCTCAAAATCGGTACTCTGACCCCTATAATTTTTTCCTTGTCTATTGTAGGCATAAGCCTTGAATGAAAATCTCTGTACTTAATATCCTGAAGTTCAAACAGTTCTTTTTCTATAATTCCCATTACCGCTCCACCACCTTTAAATCTATATTATATTTATCTTTGAAGTATACGGTGTTGCATTTTTTATGACCGACAGTTTCTGACACTGAACTTTTAGGAACCCTTACCTCGTAAGCACAATCTTTATACCCTTTGGCAATAATATCATTTTCTATCATTTTTCTTGCACGTTTGGATAGTACAAGCTCTTTAAAAGCAGGGTGATAGGGTCCCGCAACAATGCTCTTGCCGTCGGTAAGACTCTCGTCAGAGTGTAGACCTACTCTGATTATAGAAATATTTTTCTCCTCAAAAATATGCATTGCCTTATCAGTCACATCAACTGCCGTATCAAGCTCATAGGGTACATAATCACCTTTTCTGTACAACTCCTCAAGCTTTGTGCCGCTTAAAGTTAAAGTCGGATAAATTCTGACACATTCAGGCTCAAGATTAGCTGTATCATTAGCCGTTTTAATATCCTTTTCGGGATTGGAGCCGTACATACCTACCATCATTTGAAGTCCCAGGCTGATTTCGTATTCCTTTATCAGCTTTGACGCCTGTACTGTCTGTGCAAAATTATGCTCTCTCTCGTTGAGCTTCAAAACTTCATCATCTGAGGATTGCAGACCTAACTCAATGGTGGTCACATTATACTTTTTTGCAAGGCTTAACACATCATCATTAATATAATCTGGACGTGTTGACATTCTTATTCCGTCTACAAACTCACCATAGCGGTTAGCCGTCTTTAAAAACCCCTCTTGCACGTCAAGGGACAAACCCGTAAAACTCCCGCCAAAGAATGCAATTTCTATATATCTATTGTTTTTAGGCAAAAACGTCAGATAATCTTCGATTATCTTCTCTACATCTTCACAGGTAACACTTGTCTGAACGCCCGTAATCTTCTTTTGATTACAGAAAACGCACGAATGCGGACAACCCTCGTGCGGTATAAATATAGGTATATTATATTTCTTTATCGTATCTGATTTCATAATTCCTTCTCGATTTCTTCCATAGCCTGCTTTGCAGCTGCCTGCTCTGCCGATTTTAAATTTTTACCCCTTCCTTTGCCGATTACTTTACCTTTATAGGTTGCTTCAACCGTAAATTCAGGCATATGGTCGGGTCCCTTGCGTTCCACAAGCTTATATCTTACAACCTCACTGCCTTTATCGCGTTTTTGAAAATAATTCTGCACCTCTGACTTATAGTTTCTGTAATCCATATGTGCAGCCGCCTCAATATTATCCTTCAGATTATTCATTATCCATTCACGTGCTACATCCATTCCGCCGTCTAAGTATATGGCACCTAAAACCGCTTCGTATGTATCGCACAAAATAGACGGCTTGTGTGCACCCTCTCCACACTCTGACCTTCCGAACCTTACAGCACCGCCCAAGCCCATTTTCTCCGCAACCTCTGCAAGAGATTTTTCACAGACGGCACCTGCCCTCATTTCGGTTAATCTTCCCTCGTCTAAATCATTAAATCTGTCGTATATATATTCTGCCACAACGAAGGACAAAATACTATCGCCCAAAAACTCCAGACGTTGATTACTCTCAATTCCTATCTCGTTTGCAAGGGAAATATGAGTGAGTGCCGTATTTAATAGGCGTCTGTTCTTAAATTCATATCCAATATTCATAAAATCACCTATTCTGATTTGTGCTGTCACCATAGGATGAAAGTATAAAACCAACCTGCAATTTATATTCTCACCCTATGTTAAATACGGCACGGTGAGCCGTGCCGTATTTTTATTTACTGTATCTCCGAAATATATATAACCACGTCATTTACCGTAGTGATTTTTTCTGCGTCTTCCTCTGAGATTTCAAGGTCAAACTCTTCTTCCAAGGCCATCATAAGTTCAACAATATCCAAAGAATCTGCATCTAAATCATCAACAAATGAAGTTTCAAGTGTAATTTCATTCTCGTCAATATCAAGTTGCTCTGCCGTAATTTGCTTAACTGTTTCAAAGATTTCATCCATCTTATGAACTCCTCCCTATGTATAAGAAATTTATGTTTTTATCAATATATCATATGATTTAATATTCGTCAATATATTTATCAGAAATTTTCTTCTTCCTCAGCAGAAAATTCAGCAATTCCCTGTGTTATGTTGTCAATCAACCCACATTCAACAAGCTTGACAGCCTGACGTATGGCATTTGAAAATGCCTTTGCATCAGAGCTTCCGTGTGCCTTTATAACAGGTGCTTTAGCCCCTAAAACAGGTGCACCGCCGTGTTCTTTATAGTCCATACTCTTTTTCATTTCGACAACTCCGTCCTTTAGCAAAAGGGCACCAAGCTTTGTTAAAAAGTTTTTATAAAAAGCCTTTTTCAGCATTTTACCAAAGGCACTTGCCATTCCCTCCATAAACTTGAGAATAACATTACCCGTAAAGCCGTCGCAGACCACCACATCCGCTCCGCCGAGAGGAACCTCACGTGCCTCGATGTAGCCTGTATAATTAATCGGCAGCTTCTTTAACAATTCATTTGCCTCGCGAACAGTATCTGTTCCCTTATCCTCTTCGGTGCCGATATTAACAAGCCCTACTCTGGGATTCTCCATACCCATAAACTTCTTCATATATACAGAACCCATAATCGCAAACTGAGCCAAAAATGCAGGAGTACATTCGGCATTTGCACCTGAATCTATAAGCAGATAATTTCCCTTCGCACTTGGAACGACAGGGGCAAGAGCAACACGTCTGATACCCTTTATTCTCTTAACTATCAATGTCGCACCGGATATAAGAGCACCCGTATTGCCTGCACATACAAAGGCATCACCCTCGCCCCTGGCAACCATAGACAGTCCGACCCTCATTGAAGAATCTTTTTTTCTTCTTATTGCCTCAATGGGGTCATCCTCACCCTCGATTACCTCGGTTGCATTTTGTATGGATATTCTGTCGCCTTTGTAATCACATTTTTTCAGTTCAGCCTCTACCGCATCACTCTTACCTACAAGCACAATATCTATGTCATATTTGGAAACAGCATCTACACAACCCTTAACAATTTCAGCGGGAGCATTATCTCCCCCCATAGCATCAACAATTATCTTCATAGTACATCAAATCCTTTTTATTATTTAAACGTCAAGAGCTTTCGGCTCTTCCAGATATAATCCCACCCCGAAATAACGGTAAGAGCAACAGCAACAATTACAAGAATAAGCGTTGCTATATCAAAGACAACCTCAAGCTGAGGGATAATTTTAGAGCCAAGTTCAAACACCATAACCGCAATGGTTAATATGAACTGCGACACAGTCTTTGCTTTGCCCCATATGCTTGCCGCAATGACGTAGTTCTCACCCATTGCAATTAAACGTATACCTGTTACAATCAGTTCTCTTGCAAGAATGATAACAATTACAACAGCGTTTATGTACCTCACATCTCTTTGCATAAAGCAGATAAGTGCCGACATAATCAAAATCTTATCGGCAAGTGGGTCCATCAGCTTTCCGAAGGTGGTAATCTGATTATATTTGCGTGCAAGGTAGCCGTCATATCTGTCCGTTGCCGCCGCAACAAGATATACAAGCAACGCCGCAACCTGCGACCACGTGCTTCCAATTAGATAAAATGCCATAAAAAATGGTATCAAAATCACTCTGAACACAGTAAGTTTATTTGGTGTATTCATCATTCTTCACCTCGCCTGATTTGCTTCAACACCGAACAAGTCATATTCCATAGTCTGTTCCACAAGAACATCTGCAAATTCGCCCTCGGCAATCTTTCTGTCTGATTTAAAGAATACCTTTCCGTCAACATCCTCTGAGTCAGCATAGGTACGTCCGTACCAGCTTTTGATTATCTCATCTCTGCCCTCTACGAGAACCTTTACGGTTTGACCGATTTTCTTTTTATTCTGTTCCTCAGATACTTCGGATTGAATAAGCATTACTGTATCACGGCGTTTTTCTTTTTCTTCTTCATCAATTTGATTGTCCAAATTATATGCCGGTGTATCTTCCTCACGGGAATAAGTAAATACACCAAGTCTGTCTATTTTTATTTCACGTACAAAATCACAAAGGTTTTCAAAATCCTCCTCCGTTTCGCCCGGGAAACCGACAATCAATGAAGTTCTTATAACGGCATCAGGAACTTCTTTGCGGATTTTGTTTATAAGTTCAACGATTTCCTGCCTGTTTGTTCTTCTGTTCATCCGCTTTAAGACTTTGTCGCTTGAATGTTGAATTGGTATATCAAAATAGTTGCACAGCTTAGGCTCCGTCTTAAATACGTTAATAAGCTCGTCTGTCATAAGTTCGGGATAGCAGTAGTGAACCCTTACCCACTCTACACCGTCTATACCGCACAATTTTCTTAAAAGTTCGCCGATTTTATATTCGCCGTATATATCAAATCCATACCTTGTTGTATCCTGGGCAATAACTACGATTTCTTTTATGCCGTCACCTGCCATATCCTCTGCTTCTTTGAGAATATCCTCCATTTTTCGGCTTCTGTACTTTCCTCTGATTGACGGAATAACACAATATGTACAATGATTGTCACAGCCCTCTGCGATTTTTAAGTAAGCAGTATAGCTTGCCGTTGACCTTATCCTCGGCAATGTCTTTTGGCTTGATATCATATCTGTACAACATATTATATCACTTTCGTTTCCGTCAAGTCGGTTGATAATTTCGGCAATCTTGTCATACTCATTAACACCTATAACAGCGTCAACCTCAGGAATTTCAGTCAAAATCTGTTCCTTATAGCGTTGTGCCATACAACCCGTCACTATCAGCTTTTTGCAATTTCCGCTCTCTTTGTACTTAGCAAGCTCTAAAATACATTCAATTGACTCGGTCTTTGCAGACTCAATAAACGTACAAGTGTTTACTATGATAACGTCGGCTTCTTCCTCGTCGTTTGTTATCTCAAAATTGTTATTTGCAAGTATGCCGAGCATTTCTTCGGCATCTACAAGATTTTTGGAACATCCCAAAGATGTCAGTGAAATTTTTTTCAACAATTTATATCTTCCATTCTCATTAATATTATTTTGCACTTAAGCATTGGAATAATTTAACGCTTTATATGATTTGTTTTCCCTCTATATTCCCAAATTCGAAATAATTTTAATGAATAATTGCCCTACACCCATACAGTTGTCAAGCCCAACTGCATAGATAAAAATTATTTCGAATTTGCCGATTTAATATTCGCTTTCAAAGTTTATATCAAATTCTGAAATACACTTATTTATTTCCGACAAAGAATATCCTCTGCGTGCAAGCCTTGCCTTGAGCTTTTCAAGCTCCTTGCGAGTGGTGATACCCTCACACAAGTTGCGGCTCTCCACGTACTCCTTTAAAGCAGAATATGTATCGTCATCGTTTTCGGCACATACAAAATCTACTATACTGCTTGCAATACCCTTTTGGTAAAGTTCCTTTTTAATTCGGTACATTCCCTTGCACCCAAGTCGGATTGCATCCGATACATACATTCTCGCATATTCCCTGTCGTCTAAAATTCCGTTTTCAGCAAAAGCAGAGACGACGTTTTCTGCCGTTTCCTTATCTATTCCCTTGCGTATAAGCCTGTCCTCAATCTCGTGACAGGTATACATTCTTGCTCCGATATAACCGGCGGCAATTCGCTTTGCTTTTTCAAATTTATCCATTACTTCTTCTATTTCTTCTATTTCTTCTTAGGAGGCTTAGCAACAGGTGTCAACGGAGTTGCGTCAACCTCTTCCCCCGTTGGCATCGGCGGCAGTTCAGCAGCCTCACGGATTTTAGCCTCGATTTCGTTGCTGAGTTCCGGATTGTCCTCCAACACCTTTTTAACGCTCTCTCTGCCCTGACCAAGACGTGTTCCGTCATAAGAGAACCAAGAACCGCTCTTTTCTACTATGTCATACTCAACACCTAAGTCAACTATATTTCCTGATTTGGAAATTCCCTTGCCGTATATGATATCAAATTCTGCATCTTTAAACGGCGGAGCAACCTTATTTTTAACAACCTTTACCTTTGTTCTGTTACCCGTTATGCCATCTTCTGTCTTAATGGTTTCCGAACGGCGAACATCAAGTCTTACTGATGAATAGAACTTAAGTGCACGTCCGCCCGGTGTTGTTTCGGGGTTTCCGAACATAACGCCAACCTTTTCACGCAGCTGATTGATAAATATGGCGATTGTATTTGAACGATTGACAACGCTTGCAAGCTTACGCAACGCCTGGGACATAAGTCTTGCCTGCAGACCTACGTGAGAGTCACCCATAAGGCCCTCTATCTCTTGTTTTGGAACAAGTGCCGCAACAGAGTCCACAACTACAACATCAATCGCACCGCTTCTTACAAGCTGCTCGGTAATCTCCAACGCCTGCTCACCTGTGTCAGGCTGAGATACGATAAGGTCATCAATATCTACGCCCAAGTTTTTTGCATATATGGGGTCAAGAGCGTGCTCTGCATCAATAAATGCCGCCTCTCCGCCCAGCTTCTGAACCTCAGCCACTATATGCAGTGCAACTGTTGTTTTACCTGATGACTCAGGTCCGTATATCTCGATTATTCTGCCTCTCGGAACACCGCCTATTCCCAAGGCAATATCAAGAGCCAATGAACCTGTGGGAACAGCATCAATCTCAATATCGGTCTTTTCACCCAGACGCATAACAGAGCCTTTTCCGTATTGCTTTTCTATCTGTCCAAAGACGCTTTCAAGTGCCTTCTTCTTTTCTTCATTCATTTATATCTTTCCTTTCGATTTTTTCAAATCATATATAGTTATGTTTATACTTATTATAATTTAGCATATCTTGTGTGTCAAGCAAATTTTATTAACAATTTTACTCATATACCATATCAATCATATACGATTTTTCCTTTTGGGTTTTCAGTTCATTGTTTATTGCCTTGTATGCCAAATCCAATGCACAAGCTGCCGTTTGCTCTCTTACAAATTCTCTGTCGCCACTTAAGTTTAACCTGCATACAGCACAAATGTTATCACAGGCAACGCCGACATATACCAACCCCACAGGCTTTTCATCTGTACCGCCGCCCGGACCTGCAATACCCGTTATACTGACAGCAATATCAGCATTTGCCGCCTTTCTCGCACCGATACACATCTCATATGCCGTCTGATGCGAAACCGCTCCGTATTTCAAAAGAGTATCTGCCGACACATTGAGCATCTGTTGCTTTTTCTCATTTGAGTATGTGACAAAACCGCACTCAAAGCACCCCGACGCACCTGATACATCCGTTATCTTTTTGGAAACAAGTCCGCCTGTACAGCTCTCGGCAAAGGTTATTGTAAGTCCCCTGCTTAGCAAACAATCCACAACTCTCTTTGCAATATCTGAATTTATAACATCACTTATCTTCATCTTAGTTCGCTCTTTTCTTGTAATATATTATTTTAATAAAATATTACTTAATAGTTAAGATTTCACGTTCCTCAATTGCCTTATTCATCATACCCTCAGGGTCGGTCAAAAGCTTTTCTGCCTCAACAATTTCTGCGATTGAGGGCTTTGTCTTAGGGTGCTTAGGCACAAATATTGTGCAGCAATCCTCATATGGCAATATTGATGTTTCATAAGTGTCAATCTTCTTGGAAATCGTAACGATTTCTTCTTTATCCATTCCTATACAGGGACGGAATACGGGAATATTCACAGCGTTATCGGTAACCGCAAGGCTCTCCATAGTCTGACTTGCCACCTGACCGATACTCTCGCCCGTGATAAGTGCCTGAGAACCGCTCTCTATAGATATTCTCTCGGCTATCTGCATCATAAGTCTACGCATAATTATTGTCAGATACTCCTTGGGGCATTTATCTATAATATCAAGCTGAATATCCGTAAAAGGCACAATGTGAAGCTTTATCTCCCCCGTATACTCCGAAATTATTTTGGCAAGGTCGATAACCTTCTCCTTTGCTCTGTCCGATGTATACGGATGGCTGTGGAAGTGCACCGCCTCTAACGCGGCACCCCTCTTTGAAATCATCCAGCCTGCAACAGGGCTGTCTATACCTCCGCTCAATAACAAGGTTGCCTTGCCTGCGGTACCCACAGGCATACCGCCTGCACCGCTAACCTTTTGGGTGAATATAAACGCCTCTTTTCGTATCTCTATTTGAACAAGTATGTCAGGGTTGTGAACATCAACAGTAAGTCCATTTGTATTTTTTAATATAACTCCACCCATATGCTGACATATCTGCGGTGAATTCATAGGGAACTGCTTGTCCTCACGCTTTGCCTCAACCTTAAAGGTCTTGCCTTCTAAGTCCATTTGATTTAGTGCCTCTACTGTTGTCTTTTCTATTGCCTCCATTGTCTTTTCGCACTTTACCGCAGGGCAGATATTGACTATGCCGAATACCTTGGATAATCTCTCAACAGTTTCTTCCATATCAATATCATCACTCAATGGCTCCACATAGACGGTGGACTGCGACCTCTTTACCGAGAACTTTCCCAATGGAGCGAGGGCTCTGTTAATGTTACTCATAAGCTTCTTTTCAAAGACAGGGCGGTTTAAACCCTTTAATGATATTTCACCGTATTTTAATAAAATTATATCTGCATTCATTCGTTTTCTCCTTATTTATCGGGCGGACAAGACTGTCCGCCCCTTGTTTATTTCATATTTAACTTTCTGAGTCTTGGTATAAGTTTTGAGAGCACGGATATTGTTTTGTCAATTTCCTCTGCTGTTGTAAATTCCGATAAGCTGAAACGAATACTTCCGTCAATTTCACGTCTGTCAAGACCAATTGATGTCAAAACATAACTCGGCTCTGACTTATGGCTGGAGCACGCCGAACCGCTTGAAACAAATATTCCTTCTTTTTCAAGGGAATGGAGTACCACCTCAGACCGCACACCCACAAAGGACACATTCAGTATATGCGGTGCGGAATTTTCAGGGGTGTTGATACGAATATTATCAATATTCTTCACCAAGCCGTCTTTAAGTCTTTTTTTCAGTTCCGCAATAACAGGCACGTTTTCAGCCATTTTGGAATTACATTCCTTTACCGCAACCCCAAGACCTGCAATACCCGGAACATTCTCAGTGCCCGGTCGTATTCCGTTCTGCTGACCGCCGCCAAAGATTATCGGAGCAAGCCTTGTACCCTTTTTGATATAGAGAGCACCCACTCCCTTAGGCCCGTGAATTTTATGCCCGCTTATGGTTATCATATCCGCACCAAGCTTACGTTGAGTGCATTGAACCTTGCAAAAGCCCTGAACGGCATCAACGTGTAAATAACAGTTAGGACATTTTTTCTTGATTATCTTTGACATCTGACCGATTGGCTGAACAGAGCCTATCTCATTGTTGACAAGCATAGAGGTTACAAGCACTGTATCGGCAGACAGCATTTTTTCAAATTCCGACAGAATAACAACACCGTTATTGTCAATGGGAATTTCCTCTACAATATAGCCGTCTTCTTCAAGTGCGGCAAGTGTGTTAAGAACAGCAGGATGCTCGATAGGTGTTGTCAGCACGTGCTTACCGCGTGCGGCATAGCACACACCGTTGATTGCAATATTGTCGCCCTCCGTTCCGCCGGAGGTGAAGTATATCTCATCGGAACGCACTCCCAACGCATCTGCCAGACTTTCTCTTGCAATCTTAATTTCCTTTTCTGCGGAAATCCCAAGGCGGTGAAGTGACGACGGGTTTCCGTAATTGTTTATCATCACATCGGCAACCTTATCGCATACAGCTTGATACGGTCTGGTTGTCGAACTGTTGTCAAGGTATATTTCCATACATCATCAATCCTTTTAAATTATCAACTAATTTTTTATTTTATCATAACATTTATTCTTTTTCAACTGTTTGACAGACATTTTTAAATAAAATATCCCTCTATCATCATATGCAGACATAAAAAAATTGTCCATCACTCTATTTTACGATAAGTGTTGAAAAATTCATTTTATTTGTGTATAATACTAATATAATTAATTAGTTGAAAGGGTATTTGCATAATATGGATAACAAATCACTTAAAACTCTTGAATTTGATAAAATAGCAGAAAGACTTGCTGAGTTTGCAAGAAATGACTCCGCCAAGGAGAAGGCATTGTCCCTCACCCCCTCGTCTGATTTTCGGATTGTAGAGCAAACCATTGAAGAAACCGACTCTGCCGTACAATTAATGATAAAATACGGTTCGCCCGATATAGTTTATATCAACGATATAACAGAGTCCGCAAAGCGTCTGTCAGCAGACGGCGGACTTTCTATGAGCGAGCTTTTAAACATTGCACGCATTTTAAAGGGTGCACGCATTATGAAGCAATATACCGAGGAGCAGACAGGCACACTCAGCGGTTATATATCTGAGTTGGTAAGTGTAAAACCGTTAGAGGACAGGATTTTTACCTCTATAATCTCAGAGGACGAAATGTCAGACACGGCAAGTACAGAGCTTGCAAATATCCGCAGAAAAATCAAGAACTCATCATCTAAAGTTCGTGACACCCTGGACAATATGATTCATTCTCAGCATTACAGAAAGTTTTTGCAAGACCCTATTATAACAGTAAGGAACAACAGATATGTTGTTCCCGTCAAAGCTGAGCACAGAACAGATGTTAAGGGCATTGTCCACGATATGTCATCATCAGGCTCGACAGTTTTCATTGAGCCTGAAGCCGTTGTAAACGCAAACAATGACCTGCACGAGCTTGAAATCAAAGAGAGAGCGGAAATCGAAAGAATTTTACTTGAGCTTTCGGCACTCGCCGCCTCTGTTACCGAAGATTTAACTCTTGACTTTGACATACTTACACACCTTGATTTTGTTTTTGCAAAGGCAAAGCTTGCACTTGATATGAAAGCAGTTAAGCCCATCTTAAACAAAGAAGGATATATTCATATTCACAAGGGCAGACATCCGTTGATTGACAGACAAAAGGTTGTCCCTGTGGACATAGATTTGGGCAAAGATTTTGACACACTCATTGTGACAGGTCCCAACACAGGCGGCAAAACAGTTGTACTGAAAACTTTGGGACTGTTTTGTCTGATGGCTCAGGCAGGCTTGCATCTGCCTGCAGGTGATGCGACGGAAGTATCCGTATGCCCTGATATTTTTGCTGATATCGGCGACGAACAGAGCATCGAGCAAAGTCTGTCCACGTTTTCATCTCATATGAAAAAGATTGTGGCAATTTCCGACAAGATAACCGAAGGCTGTCTTGTGTTATTTGATGAGTTGGGTGCAGGCACCGACCCCACCGAGGGTGCGGCACTTGCCACCGCAATAATCGAAAACTTCCGTCTTGCCGGTGCAAAAATAGCCGCCACCACCCATTACAGCGAGCTTAAACTATACGCACTGTCAACCGAACGTGTGGAAAATGCCTCTTGCGAGTTTGATGTTACCACATTGAGTCCCACATACCGATTGTTAATCGGTGTTCCCGGCAAAAGTAACGCATTTGCAATTTCCGAAAAGCTGGGGCTTTCCGACAGGATTATTGACAGGGCAAAGGATATGCTCTCTCAAGAGAATATAAAGTTTGAAGATGTACTGTCAAAGATTGAGGACAACAGGCTGTCGGCAGAGAAAAACTTTGCTGAGGCAGAACGTCTCCGCAAGGAAACTGAACGCTTAAAAGCAGAGCTTGCCGCCGAAAGGGATAAGATAGAACGTCAAAAAGATAAAATATACGACAAAGCTCGCGAAAAAGCTGAAAAGATTATTCTGCGTGCTCAGGCGGACATTGACAAAAAGCTTGAGGACATTCAGACGGCACAAAAGGAACGTGACGAAAAAGAGGCTCTCAGACAGATGCAGGAGCTAAAACGCGACCTGGGACTTAAACTTAAAAAGAACAAATCCCGTCCTCAAAAGTCCGAAAACAAACCAAAGGGCAATGTTAATCTGAACACTCTTAAATTGGGTGCTACCGTTATGCTCAATGACATAGGCGATAAGGGAAGTGTTCTGTCAATAAATAAAAAGGACGGCTGTGCGGTTGTTCAGGTTGGTATTATGAAGATAACAGCCAAAGCCGAAAATATGACTCTGCTGTCTGACGAGGCAGGCAAGAGGCCTGAAGGCTATACGTCAACACGGAAATCGGCATCAAGTGTTCTCAGACGTGACAGTGTAAAATCAGAGATTGATTTGCGTGGTATGGTGCTTGAGGAGGCTGAGGTTGCTGTTGATAAATTCCTTGATGAATGTTCTATGGCAGGCCTGAGCACTGTCAGCATAATTCACGGAAAGGGAACAGGCATTTTAAGGCAGGGTATTCAGACAATGCTTCGTAAGCACCCCCACGTAAAGTCGTTCAGGCTCGGCAGATACGGCGAGGGCGAAAACGGTGTCACCATTGCAGAACTGAAATAGTATGTATTTTTACACTAAAATTATATATTTTTATATTTTTAGATTATAAACCAACGCAAATTATTAACATAAATTGAAAAAAGTATTGTAATTTTACAAAAAAAATGATAAAATACCTAATATGGTGTTTTGTGTACTTAATTTTAAGTACACATCTATATGTTATTAATAATCAGGAGAAATTAACGTGGAAGTTCCTTTCACGTTAGCCTCCGTCGGATTAAATTGCACCGCCGAATCGGCGATGTGCGAAATAATCTCTTATCATTTCATTGCCTTGCGGATAAGAGATTAATTTAATCACTACTTATGTCGGCGCAAGGCGGCGGAATGGAGATTATTATGTTAAAGAAAAAGTGGCTGCTTAAAGAATTTGATAAAGCTCGTGTTTTGGAAATTTCAAAAGAATTTCAAATATCTCCGCTTACATCAATTATTCTTTACAACCGTGGCATAAGAGAAGATGAGGCAATTAAAAAATTCCTTTCAAAAGATTTGGGTGTAATGTATGACCCCTTCCTTATGCGCGATATGGACAAAGCAGTTGAACGTATATACGCTGCAAAAAACTCAGGTGAGAAAATAACAATATACGGAGACTATGACGTTGACGGTATCACTGCAATTGCAATTTTGTATAAGCACCTGAAGGAACTTGGTATATCCGTTGATTACTATGTTCCTGACAGAATGCAAGAGGGATACGGCGTCAATCGTGATGCACTTGACAAAATCAAGTTAAGCGGCAGTTCCCTCATAATTACTGTTGACACAGGCATCACCGCCGTTGAAGAATGTGAATATGCTCGTCAAATCGGTCTCGATGTAATTGTAACCGACCATCACGAATGCAAAGAGGTTATCCCTGATGCCTATGCCGCAATTGACCCAAAGAGAAAGGATTGCAGTTATCCCTTCAAAAGCCTGGCAGGTGTAGGTGTTGTATTCAAGCTTATTCAGGCATTGGCAGAAAACGATACAATTTATACATTGATGGAAAAGTATTCCGACCTTATGTGCCTTGGAACTGTTGCGGACATATCACCATTGGTTGACGAAAATCGTGTCATAGTTACCGAAGGTCTAAAGCGTTTTAGAAATACGAAAAACGTTGGTCTTAAGGCTCTTATTGATGTTTCTACCAACGGCAAGGCTATCACTACATCTACTATCGGATACATAATTGCCCCAAGGATAAACGCCAGCGGCCGTCTCGGTTGTGCCTCAAACAGCGTTGAGCTTTTCCTTACCGATGACAAGAACAGGGCAAACGAACTTGCAAGCTATCTGTGTGAGGAAAATTCTCTCCGTCAACAGACGGAGCAGAAAATGTTTAAGGAGGCTCTTGAATATCTCGAAAGCCATCCCGAAGTTAAAGAAGACAATATAATAGTCATTCCTCACGAAAATTGGCATCACGGCATTGTCGGTATAGTTTCTTCTAAAATAACGGAAAAGTTCTACAAGCCGTCTATCCTTTTTGCAATAGACGGAGATGAGGCCAAGGGCTCAGGCAGAAGTGTATCAGGCTTTAACCTTTTTGACACACTTGAAAACTGCACAGACTTATTGGAGAAATTCGGCGGTCACGAGCTTGCCGCAGGTCTTACAATAAAGGCTTCTAACATTGAGGCTTTTCGCAAGAGAATTAACGAATATGCCAAAAACCACATAAGCGAGACTATGCTCACTCCCACGATTATGATAGACGCCGCTATCAAAGCACCGTTTATCACCATTGAAACAGTCAGGGATATAAACAACCTTCAGCCCTTTGGCGTTGACAATCCCACTCCTGCTTTTATGGTTCGTAAAATAAAAATTCATAAAATAAGTGTTATGAGTGAAGGTAAGCATCTGCGTATGACTCTTTTAAAAGACGGAAAGTATCTTGACTCTGTCGGTTTTGGTATGGGTGAATACTATCACCACCTTGAAGAAGGCGATTATATCGACGTGGCTTTTGCTCTCGATATCAACGATTATAAGGGTTTCCAAAATGTTCAGCTTGTTTTAAAGGATATTAAGAAATCTGATGAAGAGGGTTCGGATAACTAAAATTTAAAATCTGGGGGCTGCTGCAAAACGATTTTCGGAAGAGCACTGATGTTAGGTATTAATATAACGCAACATCATATCTTCCGCACTGTCATAAATTTGCCGCAGCCTTTTACTTTATTTTAGATGATTATAAAGACGGGACGATGTAGGCATCGTCCCCTACAAAGCAGTTGGGCATCAGAGCTCCCAAAAAATCGAGGATTAATTCGAGATTTTTTGGAAAAGAGGAGCCACAGCGTAGCAGTGACAATGCGAATATAATGAGCATCAAGCAAGCGCAGCAAGTGGCGACGAGGGCAATTATTCACAAAATCATTTTGCGTTTAAATCATCAAATCCGAAATAATTTTTACCTTGCAGTTGGGCTTGGCAACTGTATGGGCGCAGGGCAATTATTCATTAAAATTATTTCGGATTTGTAATTTGTACCATACTGTTACACGATTTCCACGTTTTACAAACGGCTATATACTTTATTTTATTAAGGAGGAGTTCCTATGGGCAATAAAGACATAGAATACAATTTAGAATCTTTGCTGAAAAAAATTCGCAAATATCACAAAGCTGATGATTTGCAAATTATAGAAAAGGCGTATGCCTATGCAGAGGAAAAGCATCAGGGTCAGGTACGCAAATCGGGTGAGCCGTACTTTATTCATCCGATACACGTTGCCCATATTATTGCCGATTTAGAGCTTGACCCTCAATCCATATGTGCCGCTCTTTTACACGATGTTGTTGAAGATACCGATGCGACATACGATGACATTGTAAGAGAGTTTGGCGAAACAATAGCAATGCTGGTTGATGGTGTTACCAAGCTGGGTAAAATACCCACCACCTCAAAGGAAGAACAGCAGATTGAAAATCTGCGTAAAATGTTTTTTGCTATGACAAAGGATATCCGTGTTATAGTAATCAAGCTTGCAGACAGACTTCACAATATGCAGACTCTTAAGTATATGCCTGAAGAAAAGCAAAGGTATATAGCAAGAGAAACCTTGGAGGTGTACGCTCCTCTTGCCCATCGACTTGGTATGTCAAAAATCAAGTGGGAGCTTGAGGATATTGCTCTGCGTTACATTGACCCAATCGGATATTATGAAATTGTAGATAACATTTCTCAAAAAAGAAGTGAACGTGATGACTTTATCGCAAATATCACAAAGCTGATGATTTGCAAATTATAGAAAAGGCGTATGCCTATGCAGAGGAAAAGCATCAGGGTCAG
>CADAVS010000016.1 GCA_902791425.1 uncultured Ruminococcus sp. | reverse complement strand
CATAGCAATCCTCCGTGGTTTTTTGTTGGGTCATTACTTCAATTATACCACTTCTGCTATGGCTCTTTCTATATGTCCGATTTCATTTTACCATTAACCCTGCAAAAGAAAAATATAAAAAATATAAAAAAGTACTTGATTTTTTATATATAATAGTGTATAATATCCCTTGTTGTGAATAACGGGGTGTGGCTCAGTTTGGTAGAGTACCTGAATGGGGTTCAGGTGGCCGCTGGTTCGAATCCAGTCACTCCGACCACGTCGGAACGGACTTTGCTCCGTTCCGATTTTTCTTTGTAGAAAAATAAGTCACGCGCTCAGTCGTTCCTCCTCTTTCGTGAAAAGTCACGCTCAGTTCACCTGCTCGTTTGTAAACGCACTCGCGACGGCTCACAATCGCTACCAACTTTTCACGATATTGCGCCTTCGGCGCAGCCAAAATCCCCTGCCGCTACTGCGTTTGCGAGCAAGTCGTGTAAGAACTCCCAAAATACAAACCACATAAAATCACGATTTGCATTTTTACGATTTCTGCACTTTATGGTATGACTTTAAAACTTATATTTGGCGTTGAATTATGCACATCATTGAAAATCTTCAATATTTTGTCTATATATTCATCCCATTCTTTAGGCAATTCATATATTCCCCGCACATAAACAATCAAATTCCAATTGCAATAGTTGTCTAAACAGTCCCACAAAGCCGATAAATTCTCACCGTAATAATCCGGAAAACCAAATTTTTCTTTCAATTCCTTATGTAAATCAAGCAAATATTTGCAATTTGTAAAATCCAATGTTATTTCTTGCATACTATTCATCGCCTCCTATTATTTCAATAAATGTTTTATAATGATCATAAGTTACAAATACAAGTCCATCGTTTGAAAATACAATTCGCTGAGTGTTTCTATATCCGCCCGCATAGTTTATATCAGCTTCATACCATATGCGATTGTTCTTTTGTGGCAAAACGCCATCGTCATTCCTATAAATCCCTTTTGATAACATTTTCCCCGGAGCAACTTTATCCAAGTTTCCATAAATATTGACCCAACCAAGCAGTTTGGCTTCATCCTCCGAAATATAGTAATCCGGCAGTTCACCGAAATATTTCAGCCACGCATCTGCGCCCGTCATTCCCATATTTGTTGCCTTGCCCGCTTCAACGGCTTCCATCCGCTCCAAATGACAGCTGCAGTTAGGATGCAATTGCGGCTCACCAATGTGTAAAAGTTCATAATATGAGAATATTCTGCCGTTTCTTGTTAAACATTTGTAACATGTTGTAAGTTTTACAAGTGTTCGCCATCTTATCCAATTTTTACTGTATTGCATTTTATCACTCCAATCAAGTTTATTGTATTTTCAGTCTACAATAAATCAGAGTGACATTTCGTGCCATATTCCTATTTTATCACAATTTGCTTTTTTTGCAAATGAAATATTTAATTTTGAGGTTATTACTGATTATTGATAGTCGAAAACCCTTGATTTTACGCCATTCTTGCATAAGTCCTGTCAGAACACGCACGCGAAATTGTGATTTTGTGAAACGGTAAGTTTTCCGTGCGGAAAACTTGAATTATATAATGAATTGTGGTAAAATAACTTTGGTGATGGTATGAAATATGATAATATATTGCCGGCTGTATTTATTTCGCGGCCCAACCGATTTATTGCTGAAATCAAGGTGGAGGACAAGCGTGAAATCAGTCACGTGAAGAACACAGGCAGATGCAAAGAACTGTTGACAGAGGGTGCAAATATATATGTTCAAAGGTCGGACAAGCCATTGAGAAAAACGAAATATGATTTGATTTCGGTGTATAAAGGTCGGGAGCTTATTAATATGGACAGCCAGGCACCGAACAAAGTGTTTGGCGAATGGGTGACAAATGGTGGCTTTGCAGATAACATATCCTTACTAAAACCTGAATGTAGATTTAAAAACTCACGCTTTGATTTTTATATGGAAACCGACGGCAGAAAAATTTATGCTGAGATAAAGGGGGTAACCCTTGAGGAAAACGGCATTGCGATGTTTCCTGATGCTCCGACAGAACGAGGGATAAAGCACATCAGGGAGTTGTGTCAATGTGTTGAGGAAGGCTATGAGGCATATGTATTCTTTATTATACAAATGCAGAATTGTAAATATTTTACGCCTAACCGAAAAACTCATTTGGAGTTTGCCGAGGCATTGATAGAGGCGGAGAAGAAAGGTGTAAATATTAGGGGACTTAATTGCATTGTAAAACCTGATGAATTGAAAATAGACAGCCCCGTTGAAATAAGGTTATAATTTTATATGTTCTATAAAGTGAACTGACGATTAGTGAGCTTAAAATTGCTAATCGTCAGTTCTTTTTTTGGGTTATTCCAATTCAAATGCATCTGTGTAAAGTTAATAGTATGTTTCTTTTTTGTTAAGTTCATCATAGGTTTGAAAAATCCTGATTTTTAAAATTTTGGAAATTGCATAACGCTGCATAACTCTGCATAACTTGACAATGAGAAAATACAGTAAATCATTGACAAGAGCCCAACTCGATGCTATAATATTTGTATGTATTATACGTACTTTAAAAATTTTAATTACATAATTTCGGTTATGTTGCAGACAAAATTTTTTTTGCTATAAATTAAATCGTGCGTTTTAAATTGTGCGTTTTTGTCTGTAAAGGAGACGGTGAAATATGAAGAATGTATTTAACGGGATAAATAAATTCGAAATAAAACATAATTCTGTCAAGGTATTGTAAATATAAGATTTAAAATTTGGGGGTAATGTAACGTGAACGAAGATAAAGATGTATCATTATTTGATTTAAGAGAAATATTGCAAGATATATGGAAAGGCAAGTTTTTCATATTAGCTCTTATGATTGTTTCGTCATTGACAATGGCAATAAGAGTAGAATTTTTTGTCAGTGAAAAATATACCGCTGATGGAGTTTTGTATATACACAGCCAAAATCAACAAGATTCCGGTGTAACCAGAAATGATATAATAGATGCCCGGGTTATGAGTACCACATATATGGAAACTTTGAAATTGAGATCATTGCTAATGGAAGTGAGCGAAGAAACAGGCAACGTATATTCTTGGAAACAGATAAGAAATATGATGAAAATTTCCTCGGTGAATGAAACGGAATATATTTCGATATCGGTCACTGCGAATGATCCTAAAATGGCATACAAAATTGCAAAATGCATCTGTGAGAAAGCGCAAGGTAAGTTTTCGGAGATTTTTAAGGGCGGAGAGGCGACGATTGTTGATGAGGTAATATATCCCAAAAGTGCAGATAGTAAAGGCGGTTTGAAAAAAGTATTAATAAGCCTTATGGCAGGGGCAGTGTTGGGTATTTTAATTATTGTTGTAATAAACCTTTTGGATAGAAGATTGCGTAAAAGTGAGGAAATCTCAAAAAAGTATAACATTTCAATACTTGGAGAAACAATGTTATCGGAACCCGTAAAAAATAGAAAAGATAAAAAGAAACACATACATAATGAAAATAACGAAATAATTAATGAAACCACTGACTTTAATACTATTGAAGCATATAAAACTATAAGAACAAATATTATGTTTTCCGTTCCTAAACAGGACAAAGGACAGGTAATAGTTATAACAAGTGCAATCCCGGGTGAAGGGAAAACGACAACTTCAATTAACTTAGCTTTGACATTTGCACGAATGGGCGTAAAAGTGCTTTTGATTGACTGCGACTTGAGAAAGCCTCGCGTACATCGCTATTTGGAGATAGAAAGAGGAATCGGTGTTTCAAATGTTATATGCGGTTACATTGAAGCGGACAATGCGATTCGTAGAAATGTAAAAGAGCATTTAGATGTAATAACCGCAGGAGATATCCCGCCAAATCCGGCAGAGCTTTTTGAAAATCAAAGTTTTGGAAAGATGATAGAGCACCTCCAGGATGAATATGAGTATATTTTTGTTGACACACCTCCGATAACGGTTGTGACGGATGCGATTGTTGCGATGAAAAATTGTACAGGGGCAATCTTGGTTGCGAGACAGGGTATTACAATAACCGATTTGTTTGCAAATGCGGTAGCAGAGGCGAAAAAATCGAAAGTAAAAATACTTGGGGCTATATTCCACGATAGCACAGAAATACAATCTAAACACAATTATTATCAAAGAGGTAAATACGGCTACAAATATAAGAGAAACTATGACTATCGTTATGGAGATGAAATCGAAACAGAAAAAAAGCGAGATAAAAAGAATGGTTGATATACACACTCATTGTTTGCCGAAAATTGATGATGGTCCAAAAAGCATAGAGGAAAGTAAAAAAATGCTTAGAGAAAGTTTTTCTCAGGGCATAGAAGTATGTGTTGCTACTCCGCATTGTGTTATTCATCGTCAAACGGATGTAACAAGCTTCCTTGAAAAACGAAATCGAAGATATTCAGAGCTGCAAAAGGAGCTTGAACAGGATAAACCACAATATCCAAAAATAAAACTCGGTGCCGAAGTGTATTTGGACAATGATATAAGCAAATATGATGATATAAAGAATTTATGTATCACAGATTCATCATATATGTTGGTGGAGGTTCCTCTTGGAGTTAAGACGGCAATGTTATCGGAGTGGACTTATAACTTGTTTCTTAAAGGGATAAATCCGATAATTGCACATATCGACAGATATGAGAATTGGAGAGAAATTATTTGCGATATGGATAATGAAAAAATCATATATCAGGTTAATGCATCTCGTTTTTTATCGTTTGGCGGCAGAAGATTTATAAAGAAGCTTTGCAGATATAACGACAGTTTTATCGTTTCAAGTGATATGCATAATATGACAAGTCGGAAATGTAATATGCGTAAGGCATACGAAATTGCCTTCAAGAAGTATGGCGGTTTGGCAGATGATATGTTTGGAAATACGGCAAGGAAAATAATAGAAAACTGAGGTGTATATTTGATTATGAAAAATTTAATCATTATCGGTGCCGGACAATACGGTCAAGTAACAAAAGAAGCCGCTGAAGCAATGGGCTGTTACGGAAAAATTTCTTTTTTAGATGACAATAACCCAAAGGCAATCGGAAAAATTTCAGATTATGAAAAGTTCATTGATGAATATGAGTGTGCAGTTGTAGCTATAGGCAATTCGGATGTGAGGTTGTCACTTATAGAAAAATTAGATGGTGTTGGCTATGAGATTGTGACGATAATTCATCCTATGGCATATATTTCACCCCAAGCAACGATTGGCAAAGGCTGCATAATAGAGGCAAATGTGACTGTTAACACTGATGCCGTATTGGGAACGGGTGTAATAGTATCAGCTAATGCGGTAGTAAATCATAACAGTGTTGTCGAAAAAGGGTGTCATATTGATGTGGGTGCGGTTGTTCCCTCCAATAAAACAATTTTGGCGGGAACAGATGTAACATTAATGTAGGTTTATTGTTGTAATTTTGGAGTTATGATTATGTATAGAAAATTTTTTAAACGCTTAATAGATGTTGTTTTGTCATTTTTAGGGATTATTTTGCTGTCGTGGTTATTTTTAATAATAGCCGTTTTAATAAAAATAGACTCAAAAGGTCCTGTGTTCTTTAAACAAAAACGTGTAGGAATACATAAAACATATTTCTATATGTTGAAGTTTCGCAGTATGCGTACCGATACACCTAAAAATATGCCGACGCATCTTTTGAATAATGCTGAAAGCCATATTACTAAGGTAGGTAAGGTCCTCAGGAAATTATCTTTGGATGAGCTTCCGCAGATGTTTAACATATTAAAGGGAGATATGTCAATAATAGGTCCACGCCCGGCGTTATGGAATCAAGATGATTTGATTGCCGAGCGAGATAAGTACGGGGCAAATGATGTGAAACCCGGTCTTACGGGTTGGGCGCAAATTAATGGCAGAGATGAGCTCCCGATTGATGTTAAGGCAAGGCTTGACGGAGAATATGTGTCAAGAATGGGATTTATATTTGATTTGAAGTGCTTTTTCGGAACGATTATAAGCGTATTGAAAAGTGACGGTGTTGTTGAGGGCGGCACCGGTGCAATAGAGGAAAAGGAGTATGTAAACAAGTGAACAAGATACTGATAACCGGTGCAAACAGTTATATTGGAACAAGCTTTGAAGAGTATATGAAAAAGTATTCGGGATACATAATTGATACGATTGATATGATTGACGGAAGTTGGCGTGAGTATGATTTTTCCAAATATGATACAGTGTTTCACGTAGCAGGGCTTGCCCACGCCAATCCAAACCCGGAGATGAAGGAAAAATATTATAAAGTAAATACAGATTTAGCGGTAGAAACAGCAGAATATGCAAAAAAAAGCGGTGTAAAACAGTTTATATTTATGTCAAGCATAATTGCATACGGAAGTAAGAACTGTTATATAGACGAAAATACAATACCCTGCCCTGAAAATTTTTATGGTGACAGCAAGCTGCAGGCAGATTTAAGACTGCAAAAGTTACAGGATGATAAATTCAATGTAGTAAGCATTAGACCTCCTATGATTTACGGCAAGGGTTCAAAGGGAAACTATCCGAGACTTGCCGGCTTAGCACGAAAAACACCTGTTTTCCCAAGTCTTAATAATCAAAGAAGTATGCTGCATATTGAGAATTTGTGCGAGTTTATAAAGCTTATGATTGACAACAATGAGCAGGGCATATTTTATCCTCAGAACAAAGAATATGTAAGCACTGCGGAGCTTGTAAAGACTGTAGGAGCGGTCTATGGCAAAAAAATACGATTAATCGGTGTTTTTAATTTTATATTAAAGCCTTTATCAAGAAAAATAACCGTTTTTAATAAATTGTTCGGCGATTTGGTTTATGATAAAAAGATGTCCGATTACAAGGGATACAGTTATTGTGTAAACGACTTTGAAGAAAGCATAAAAAGGACTGAATGTTAGGATGAAAAATAAGGTTTTGATTTTGGTAAATCACAATGTTGTAATATACAATTTCAGAAAAGAAATAGTCCAGCGTCTTGTAGCAGACGGTTATGAAGTGTATTTGTCTTGCCCCCAAGGAAACAGAATTGCTGAGCTTAAGGAAATGGGCTGCAAATTTATAGAAACGAAATTTGACCGTCACGGAACAAATTTTGCGGAGGAATTAAAGCTTTTAAAGCATTATAAAAAGATGATGAAAGAAGTCCGCCCGGATGTGGTGTTGTCCTATACGATAAAGCCTAATATTTATGGCGGAATGGCTGCGGCATCTCTTAATATACCATATATCGCAAATATTACCGGACTCGGCACAGCAGTTGAAAACGGAGGCTTACTTCAAAAAATAACTAAGCTTATGTATAAATATGCGTTCCGCAAGGTGGATTGTGTATTTGTTCAAAATGAGGAAAATAAAGCATTCTTTTCGGATAATAAAATTGCAAAGGATAGGCTTTCTCTTATACCCGGTTCGGGAGTTAATTTAACACAGTTTGCACCTATGCCCTACCCTGACGGGGATACTGTGGAATTTGTTTTTATCTCAAGAATTATGAAAGAAAAAGGCATAGAGCATTATTTGGAGGCAGCACAGTACATAAGAGCAAAATATCCAAACACCAAGTTCCATATTTGCGGTTTTTGTGAAGAAGCTTACGAAGGGCGTTTAAAGGAGCTTGAGGGTAAAGGTATTGTTATATACCATGGTATGGTTGATGATGTGACAGCAATACTTAGGGACTGCAGTGCAACAATTCATCCAACCTATTATCCTGAAGGAATATCCAATGTTCTCTTGGAGAGCTGTGCGTGTGAACGACCGATTATTACAACCGACAGAAGCGGCTGCCGTGAAGTAGTTGATGATGGAATAAACGGGTATATGATTAAACAGAAGGATACGAATGATTTAATTTATGCTATAGAAAAGTTTATAAAGCTGACGGTTGCGGAGAGAGAACTTATGGGCAAAAACGCCAGAGCAAAGATGGAAAAGATGTTCGACAGACAGATTGTTGTTGAGGCATATATGGAACGAATTGATGCTTTGGTAGGAAAAAGAAAGCGTTTATACCCAAAAGAGCAGAGCAATACCGAGCAAGAGAATACATTACAAAACGTATAGTTGGTTAGATTATGAGGAGTTTTATGAAAAAAATATGTTTTTTTTCGGGAGATATAACTCGAAGCGGCGGTACGGAAAAAGTTGCCTGTCAGATTATGAACGGTCTGACGGCACAATATGATATTTCCGTAATCAGCTTAACACACAGCAGCGAAGAAATGTTTTATCCCTTAAATTCAGGGATAAAAAAAGTTGCTCTGTTTGACAGTAATCCCAATGGGATAAAGCAATATTTTTACGTTGTCAAAAGAATAAGGAAATATTTGAAAACAAATAACATTGATATTTTGATTGATATAGATACGATACTTGATATGTTTTCTGCTACGGCGGTTGGTGGATTGAAAACAAAACTGATTGCATGGGAGCATTTTAATTTTCACGAAACTATGGGAAACAAGCTCCGCGTTCCTATCCGAAAGCATATGACAAAACACGCTGATTGTGTTGTAACATTAACAAAAGAGGACAGGAAAACTTATTCGGACTATTTTGGTGATAAGCTTAGAGTTGAGCAAATATATAACCCTGTAGAAATAACAAAAACACAAGGAGAATATAATTTACACTCAAAAACGATTATCAGCGTCGGAAGACTTGCAAAGCAAAAGGGATTTGATATGCTTGTTGATGTTGCTGATAAGGTATTAAAGGAGCATACTGACTGGGAATGGATAATCTTGGGCGAGGGTGATGAGAGAGAGAGCCTTGAGAAAAAAATAGCCCAAAAGCAGATAGATAATCTGAAATTGTTAGGCAGAGTGAGCAATGTCGCGGAATATATGCAAAAATCAGCAATATATGTTATGACATCACGATACGAGGGCTTCCCGCTTGTCCTGATTGAAGCTAAAGCAAATAAACTGCCGGTAGTTTCTTTTTCTTGTAAAACAGGCCCTGCTGAGCTTGTTCAAGACGGCGTAAACGGATACCTGATTAACTGTTATGACATTCAAGCAATGGCAGACAGAATATGTGAATTGATTGTGTCCCCTGAAAAGAGAGTACGCTTTTCAAATCAATCGCAGGATATGACGGATATCCTGGAGTATCAAACGATTATTGAACAGTGGATAAAAATAATTGAGAGTATTGGATGAGAAAACAAAGAAAGTGTGACAAAATGAAATTTAGTGTTATTATTCCTGTATATAATTGTGCGGACAGATTGCATATCAGCGTAGAAAGCATCTTTCAGCAAACATACGGTGATTTTGAATTAATCCTCGTTAACGATGGTTCAACGGATAACAGTTTAGATATTTGCAATGAATATGCATCTAAAGATTGCAGAGTAAAAGTATTGAATCAGAAGAATTCAGGTCCGTCTGTGGCGAGAAACACCGGACTTAAATATGTTTCAGGTGAGTATGTTGTTTTTTGTGACGCTGATGATTGTTTGGAAAAAGAGGCCTTAGAGAAAATAATAAAAGAGATTCGTAATAACGATGATAAATGTGATATTGTTTTTTATGGATATTATGATTCCGCTATGGAAAATGGTAGTATTATTAAAAGAAACAAGCACACATATAATCATTCGGTTTTCAATAGCAACACAGCACTAAAGGAGAAGTATAATGATTTAAATAATATAAGTTTTACATATCCTGTGTGGAATAAGGCATATAGGCTTCAGTTTGTAAAGGAAAGCAAAGCTGAATTTCCTGTGGGGGTAAATATAGCAGAGGATTATATTTTTAATTTGAAGCTTTATACAAAAGCCGAGAGGACAATCGTAATGTCTGAATGGTTGTATAATTATATTCAACACAGCGGGAGTATTACAACAAAATTTCAAGAGAGTAAAATAAACAGTGCAGAATATGTGTATGAATATGCCGTGAAAGTTATGGAAAAATGGAATCCGAATATGGTTAATTGTATACACAATGCTTATTTGAAGGACATAAGTGTTTATATAAACAATATGTTTAACAGTAATGTTGATTTATCTGTTACGAAAAAAATAGAACTCGTACGCAGTGTAATAAGAAAAGAATCTGTAAGGATATGCATTAAGGATGTAAAATGTTCCTCATTTAGAAACAAGATGATTTGTATGTTGATAAAATACAGAATGGCATTATTGTTGTTATTAACCGGTAAAATAGCTCGTTTGAAATGTAGAAAGAAATGCTAATAAAATAGGCTTTTTATATAGAAAGTAAAGATCGAAAAATTTAACAGAAAAAAAAGACAAAATATGATTTGATATAAGGAGTAGTACAGATGAGCGAGAATAAAATATCCGTAATTATACCTGTATACAATATAGAACAGTATCTTGACAAATGTATAGAATCTGTAGTAAATCAGACGTATAAAAACCTTGAAATAATATTGGTAGATGATGGCTCTACAGACAAAAGCGGCGTTATATGCGATGAATGGAAAGAAAAAGATGAAAGAATTATTGTAATACATAAAGAAAATGGTGGCGTTGCATCTGCAAGGAATGTTGGCTTGACATACGTCACAGGTGATTATATCGCATGGATAGATTCAGATGATTGGATTGAGAGGAATGTGTATGAAATAATAATTAGAGAAATGTTAAAATACAATTGCGATATATCTGTTATTAAATATACACAAGAAAATTCAGCTGTGAACAACAGTATAATAGAATCAGTGCTATATGATAATAACACAGCTTTACAAAATCTGTTAAGAAATAGAATTACACCATTTTTGTGGGATAAAATTTATAAGAGCTCCTTATTTAAAAATATAAATTTTGTAGGACAAATAGGTGAAGACTCTTTTGCAAATTACGAAATATTTAAGAAAGCAACAAAAATATGCGATATAAATTATACAGGATACCATTGGATAAGGCACGAGGGTTCTCTTATGACAAACAAAGCAAAAACAAAAGATTGTGTGTGTGTTTGGTTAAAAATCAGAGAAAATGCAATGGAACATTATCCTAAAATGGAAAAAGATGTAAATTATAGGATTATGCATGATTTATTACTGGTAGGATGTAAGAGAAATGAGTATGATGCAAAAATACAAAAAATATTAAAGAATATTAAATGGTCTTTATTCAAAAATCAACATTGGATAGATAGCACAATATTTGAAAAAAAGGTACTTTTAAAATCATTTTTGTTATTCATAAAAAATAGCTAAAGCAGTCATATGCTGAAAGGATGTGTCATTTTGAGAAATGTTGGTGTAGTAACAATAACAGCTATGAATAATTTCATAAATAATTATGGTAACAGATTGCAGAACTATGCTGTACATTACATTGCTTCGCTTATCGGAACAGATGTGAAAAATTATGTTAATTACAAATTTGATATAAAACTTAAAATGTTTGTTAATATCATTATGCATAAGGGAGTTAATGCAGCAAAAAGATATGTAATCTTTAATCATTTTGACAAAAATGTGAAAAACAATTATGTCTATCAACAAGAAACGAAGAAAGAATGCAAATATAACTATTTTATTTGCGGCAGTGATCAGATATGGAATCCTGAATATGAGGGAAAGCCTTTTATGTTTGCAACCTTTGCACCGCCGGAAAAGCGTATTGCATATGCAGCAAGCTTTGGTGTGAGTGAAATACCTGAGCATAAAAAGGAAATATATACAAAATATTTATCCGAAATGAAAGCTATATCTGTAAGAGAAGAAGCCGGTGCAAAAATAGTAAAGGAGCTGACAGGTCGGGATGTGCCTGTGCTTATAGATCCTACTTTGATGCTTGATAAAGAGGATTGGCAAAAGGTATCAAAAAAGCCTAAATATAAGATTGACGGCAAATACATACTTACATATTTTTTGGGCGAGATATCAGAGAAAAGAAATAACTATATAGAAAATGTAGCAAAAAATAACGGATTGCAAATAATACGTCTTGAGGCAAGCAATCCAAATAAATATTGGTACGGAACGGGACCTGCGGAATTTATTTGGCTGATTGAGCATTGCTCTTTGATGTGTACCGATTCATTTCACGGATCTGTATTTTCAGTATTAATGGACGTGCCTTTTATCGTGTTTGAGCGTGAAGACGAATTAAAATCAATGAGTTCACGAATAGATACGCTTTTGTCAACCTTAAAGCTTGAGGACAGACGTTTTGACAATCAAAACGGAGAAGAAATATTTAAAAAGGAATATGCACATATTCCCGAGATATTAAAAACAGAAAGAGATAAAGCAATACATTTCTTAAAAAATGCAATGGAGTTGGAGTAATTGAAGATAAATCAATTAAAAGCAGGCGTAATATTGTCATATGTATCAGAAGCAATCACAGTGCTTATAGGTCTTATATACACGCCGATAATGCTGCGGTTGCTTGGACAAAGTGAGTACGGGCTATATCAGCTTGCATCGTCTGTGATTGCATATCTCGGACTATTAAGTCTTGGTTTTGGAAGCTCATATGTGCGTTATTATTCAAGATATAAGGTAAAGAATGATACACAAGGAATAGCAAAGCTTAACGGAATGTTTATGACAATATTTATAGCCATAGGCATTATCTGTGTGCTTGCGGGTTCGGTGCTTGTAGCCAATATCGAAACAATGTTTAAAAACAGCCTCACAGCAGATGAAGTAGGCACAGCAAAGATATTGATGGTATTAATGGTATTTAACCTTGCAATATCGTTCCCCGGGAGTGTGTTCAGTTCGTATGTTACGGCTAATGAACAATATATATTTCAAAGAGTTGTTAATATATTGAAACACCTATTGAGTCCGTTTATTACTCTGCCGTTGCTGCTTATGGGATATAAGTCCATTGGGGTGGTTGTTGTACAGACAATATTGTCCATATCGGCATTTGCGGCTAATTGGATATTCTGTAAAAAAAGAATAGGTATGATTTTTGATTTTAAGAAATTTCAGTGGGGATTTTTAAAGGAGCTTTTTGCATTTTCCTTTTGGATATTCTTGAATCAAATTATAGACCAAATAAATTGGAATGTGGATAAATTCATTTTAGGCGTGTTCTCCGGTACAGTAGCGGTTGCGATATACGGAGTAGCCTCTCAACTAAATGCATTATACCTAAGCTTTTCTACCGCTGTATCAAATGTCTTTGTGCCGAGAGTAAACCGTATGGTAGCGGAAAACAACGATAATAAGATATTAACGGATTTGTTTACTCGTGTAGGAAGAATACAGTTTATGATACTGTCACTTATAATAAGCGGATTAATAATATTCGGCAGATATTTTATTGAAATTTGGGCAGGTGCAGAATACGGTGATTCATACATAATTGCACTGCTGCTGACTGTTCCTGTTACAATTCCGCTTATACAAAATCTCGGCATTGAGATACAGCGTGCTAAAAATATGCATCAGTTCCGCTCCATCATATATACAATCATTGCAGTTTCAAATGTTTTTATAAGTATTCCGCTTGCAAAGTATTATGGCGGAATAGGAGCGGCTCTCGGAACAGCGGCATCGCTGCTGATTGGAAACGGATTGATAATGAATATATTTTATCATAAGAAGATAGGCTTGGATATTATATATTTCTGGAAGCAGATATTCCGTTTTGTACCGGCATTGATTATTCCGTCAGTAGCTGGTTTACTGATTATGAAATATATTGAGTTTGATAATGTATTTGTATTTATCGGATTGATATTGATATACACAGTTGTATATTGTGTTTCAATGTGGTTTTTGGGAATGAATCAATATGAAAAGGAGCTAATATCGGCACCGATAAAAAAAGTATTCAGGAGAAAATAGATGATAAGTATAAAAAATAAACAAGATTGCTCAGGATGCGAAGCCTGCAAAAATGGGTGTCCTAAAGATTGTATTGAGATGATCTGTGACAAAGAGGGGTTTCTCTATCCTAAAGTTAATTCGGAAAGGTGTATTGGGTGCAATGTATGCAATAATATATGCCCTATTTTAAATCCCCCGAATAATGAGATATATTCACATTCGTATGCGGGACAGATAAAAAACGAAGATGTCAGAAAACGAAGCTCAAGCGGTGGAATATTCAGTGCTTTAGCGGGAAAAATTATTTCAGAGGGTGGCTCTGTTTTTGGTGCGGCATTTGACGAAAGTTTTTATGTTCATCATATTGAGGTCAAAAATACAGATGAGCTTGATAAATTAAGAGGAAGTAAATATACGCAGAGCGAAATTGGTGATACCTATAGGCAAGTAAAGGAAATATTAAATGATAACAGAAAAGTCTTGTTTTCCGGAACAGTGTGTCAAATAGCCGGATTAAAGAAATACCTTGGCAAAAATTACAATAATCTGTATACGGTAGATGTATTATGCCATGGCGTTCCCAGCCCGAAATTATGGAAAAAATACATAGCTGAGAAAGAAAAACAGTACGGTGATGCTGTGGAGAGAATATCTTTCAGACATAAAAAATATGGCTGGAAGATATACTCTGTAGAATTTTTATTTAAAAATTCCACAGAAAATATTGTGCCTTTTGGAAAAGATCCTTATATGCGATTCTTTTTGTCAAATATTTCCTTAAGACCATCGTGCCACAATTGCCGGTTTAATAAGATAGACAGACCTTCAGACATAACAATTGGCGATGCTTGGGGAATTGATAATATTCATCCTGAATTAGATGATGATAAAGGAACGTCGGTTATTATAGTGAGAGGAGAAAAAGGTAATCAATTATTTGATGCAATCAAAGATGATTTAATATATCTGGAAGATGATGTTGATAAATTATTACCTCCAAATTCAGGTGGAAGAAAATCGGTAAAACCGCATTATAAAAGAGAAAAATTCTTTAAGGAAATTGATAATCAGAATGTGAATGACTTGTTGAAATTATTAAAAATACCTTTGTATAGGAAAGTGATAACTAAATTTAAAGCAATAATCAGAAAATGCGTGAGGTAGGAGCAGTTGATATGAATTATAAGAAAATAATAAGCTCACGGACTTTGAGAATTAAAATTATGCAAGCATTAAGCTTTTTGCCTGATAGTATGATAATCAAGCTACAGTATAAAATAAAAACAGGGCACACACTCCATTTGAAAAACCCTGTCAGGTATACGGAGAAATTGCAATGGTATAAACTGAATTATAAAAATCCTGTATTAAAAGACTGCGTTGACAAATATAATGTACGTAAATATGTTGAAGATCATACCTTGAAAAATATTCTTAATGAGTGTTACGGAGTTTTTAATTCTCCGGAAGAAATTGACTTTGGCGGTCTGCCTGACAAGTTTGTCTGCAAGGATACCCTTGGGGGTGGAAGTACATCGGTTATAGTGGTTGATAAGAACAATGTTAATCTTGCAGAGCTGAAAAATACAATGCAAAGGTGGGTTGATGAGCCAACAGACAAAAAACATCCCGGAAGAGAATGGCCGTATGATAATCAAAAGCATCGAATTATTATAGAAAAATTCCTTGAACAGGATAATGGTGATTTAGCCGACTTTAAGTTTTTCTGCTTTAACGGCAGGGTAAAATGTTTCTATGTAAGGACTGATTATGCTAAGAGCCATGATTCGGGTAAAATGGCATTCTTTAACAGAAACAAAGAGTTGCTTAACGGAGTCGGTATGGATTATTGTAATACTGCAACGGAAGTCCCTGAATTGGTTCCGGAAATTGAGCAAATGATTTTATATGCAGAAAAGCTTTCAGAGGATTTTCCTCATGTCAGGGTTGATTTTTATGATGTAAACGGTCGGGTAATATTCGGAGAACTGACATTTTATAATGCAAGCGGTTATATGAAATTTATTCCCGATGAGTTTGATAAAGAATTAGGAAAAGAGTTTATTCTTCCGAGAAAGGATGAAAAGTAATGAGATATATTGGTATTGCTTGCGGAATGGTTAAAGCTGCATTAATATCTGTATTTTCGGGTGGTAAAATAAAATACAAAAACCCAATTCGTTTGAATGCCGGAGCAAGATTCAGCGTGCGAACAGGAGGAAAAATCATTCTTGGAAAGCATGTATCTCTGAATCACAATGCAAGGTTGGGTGTTACGGAAAATGCTTGTATGGAAATTGGGAGTTTCACAAGCGTTGGAGATAATAATGTAATTGTTGCACGGGAAAAAATTTCTATCGGCAATAATGTTATGATTGGTCCCAATGTGTGCATTTACGATCATAACCATATATTTAAAGAAGATGGTATTATGCGGGAACTCGGCTATGAAACAGCGCCGGTTACAATTGAAGATAATGTGTGGCTTGCGGCAGGAGTAATTGTATTAAAGGGTGTTACCATAGGAGAAGGAAGCGTTATAGCGGCAGGAACCCTTGTGAATAAGGATATACCAAGAAATTCTGTTGTATATAACAGCAGAGAGTTAGTTATTAAAGAAAGAATTGAGGGAATATAGTTATGGAATATCCAATCAGAGTGCTAATCCTTGATACTGTAATGGATCGTGGTGGTGCAGAGGCTATGACTATGAATTATTATAGAAATATGGACAGAAGCAAAGTTACATATGATTTTTTGGTTCATAGAGATTATAAAGCAGCTTATGAAGATGAAATAGAAAGTCTTGGAGGGAAAATATACAGAATATGTCCTCCCTATCCTCAAAATTGGATACAATATCAGAAAACAATCAAAAAATTGTTTCGGGAGCATTCTGAATATCAGATTATACACTGTAATATGATGGAATTAGGATTCCCTGCATATGTTGCAGCAAAAAAATGTAATGTTCCCATACGAATTTGTCACGCTCACACTGCACCGGACAAGGAAAAGTTCACAGTAAAAGCGGTAATCAGGGGCATATATAAAAAAATAATGCTTTCAAGTATTACACATAAGTTTGCCTGCGGAAAAAATGCGGCTGAGTGGGTATTTGGAAAAGGAAATATTCAAGATGTTGTCTATATGAAGAATGCTGTGGATGCAGAACGATTCAGATATTCAAGTCAGATTGAAGCGGAAATAAGAGATGAATTTAATATTAAAGACAAATTTATTGTAGGGCATGTTGGACGCTTCTTTGAGCCTAAAAATCATCCGTTTATAGTAGAAATATTTGCTGAAATTGCAAAAAAGGATCCTGATGCGGTTTTGATGCTTGTGGGTGGTGGAGAGCAAGATGATGCGACTATGAATGAAACGAAGAAAAAATTTGAGGACCTCGGTCTTTCCGACAGAGTTATTTTTACAGGTGTCAGAAGCGATGTAAATAGAATAATTCAAGCATTCGATGTTTTTATTCTCCCATCACTATGCGAAGGTTTTCCTGTAGTAATGGTTGAAGCACAGGCAGCAGGGCTTAAATGCTTAATCTCAGACAAGGTTCCTCCGGAATGTGATATCACAGGAAATGTGGAAATTGTTCCCCTTGAAAGCGGTGCGGCTGTTTGGGCAGACAGAATACTGAGCTATAAAAATTCTTATGCAAAAAAGGATATGTATGATGTTATAGAAAAAGCCGGGTACGATATAAAATCAAATGCTGTATGGCTTGAGAATTACTACATAGACGAATTAAAGAAGTGCAAACAATAATAACATAAGGAGGAATTAAAGTGACATTAACTTGGTGTGCATTGTTTGTTGAAGCATACATTTGCTATTTATTTGGAATATACGATCATTTTAATTCCGAAAATATATCAATTCTTTCGGGAATTATTGTATCAATAAACATTGTTGTTGCATGTGCCGACCTACTCAAACAAAAGGAAGATAAAAAATTTGTCATAACGATTTTAGGTGGATTTTTGTTTAGAATAATATTGCTTTTATGGGATTTGAATTTCAGGAGCATATTTACTTTCCCGGATTCATTAGATATGGGAACATATGTATTTACTGCAGCAAATTTATATGAAGGATTAGATGCCGGACGAGGCGGCTTATATTCAAAGCTTGTCTGTTATGTTTTATATACTTTTTTCGGAGTACAACCCATTATAGCACAGTATGTTAATGTTTTGCTTGCAATAAGCACAATAATAATTACAAAAAAAATATTACGGGAATTAGAAGTGAAAACAAAGTACATATTTTATGTTGTATTGATTATGTCTTTTTTGCCATATTATGCAATGAATAATGTTTTAATGCTTAGAGAAATAGTCAATCAATTCTTAATAGCTGTATCTCTGTATTTTTTTGTTATTTGGTATAAAAAAGGAAAAATGAAAGATTTTGTATTAGCTTGTATTGCTACTATAGGGGCTGCGGCATTTCACTCAGGTGCTATTGCCCCGCTTGTGGCTTATGCGATTTGCTATGTATTATACGACAGACAAAGTAACAAATTCAATTTTAAGCCACGAACAGTATTTGCGATATGTTTGTGTATAGCAGCATTTGCTGTAATTAATGCTTCTATGGGTGATGTAATATTTGGTAAGTTTGGAAATGTTGAAAGCGTTGAGGATATTGCCTATATGGCAGAAGCACATAATGACGGCGGGGCATCATATGATGTGGGAATAGAAAGCGGTAACGCTTCGGTGGATATGGTTGTAAACACCCCTCTTAGAATGTTTTACTTCGTTCTTTCGCCTGTGCCGTGGAAATGGAGAGGCATAAATGATATTTTAGGGTTTTTTTGCAGTGCGGCACTTTATGGGTATGCATACATAATAGCAATTAAATCTTTATTAAAAAAAGATTGCGTAAATAAAAATATGATAATAGTCGGACTGATTATAGCTTTGTCAAGTGCTATGATTTTTGCGTGGGGTGTATCTAATGCAGGTGCAGCATTAAGACATAGAGATAAGTTTATATGTCCGTATATGGTATTGTTGGGATTATCGTTGCCGAATGTGTTTGTAAAAAAGGAGAGTGACTGTTAAACCTGAAAGAATGTTCTTAAAAATTGTGGCATAGCATAGAATTTTAAAAATTTAAAAATTTTGAAATTTGGTATTGACAACAGGTGGAAAATATGTTATAATCCTCAAAAATTAATATTTAAACCGATGAGGCAGAAAAAAGGCAGAGTAGGTCTTTTAGAGCGAGCGGATTATGGTGTGAGTTCCGCAAAGGCTCTCTGAGTAATATGGACTGCTAAGGGTAGTGTTAAATGCACTGACGTAGGACTCGCGTTAGAAGTCAGGAGTATGTTGGTACTTCGTTAAGGGTTCAGCGTAAGCTGTAAATCAAGGTGGCACCGCGGATATAAATTAGCTATTCGTCCTTGACAGATTAAACAATCTGTCAAGGATTTTTTATTATTTGGGAGGAAATAAAAATGAATTGTATGCCAAGCTTTGAAGATGCAAAAAAGTATGCAAAAACAGGTAAGTACAATATTTTGCCTGTAAGCTGTGAACTTCTTTCGGATATTTGTACACCGATTGAGGCGTTGAGAATTTTAAAAAATATTTCAAATCATTGCTATATTCTCGAGTCTGTTGCGGAGTATGAAAAATGGGGAAGATATACTTTTATAGGTTTTGACCCCAAATTAGAGATAACTTGCTTAAATGGTGATATGAAGGTGGGGGACCTGAGCTTTAAGACAGATAATCCACAGGATAAGATAAGAGAGATATTATCAGAATATAAAAGCCCTAAATTTGAATATCTGCCGTCTTTCACAGGCGGACTTGTTGGCTACTTCTCTTATGATTACTTAGGTTACAGTGAGCCTGCGGTCAGAACGAACGTAGACGACACCGAGAATTTTAAGGACGTAGACCTGATGCTTTTCGATAAGGTCATAGCCTTTGATAACTACCGTCAAAAGATAATACTTATTGTTAATATAAGCCTTGATGATATAGAAACATCGTACAACAAAGCAATTTACGAATTAAACAACCTTAAGGATTTGCTTACAAACGGAGAAAAGAAAAAGGATTTAAGCGGACATTTAACGGGTGAAGTTACAGCACTTTTCTCAAAAGACGAATTTTGCGGTATGGTTGAAAAGGCAAAACACTATATCAAAGAGGGAGATATTTTCCAGATTGTTTTGTCCAACCGCCTTTCAGCACCCTTTGAGGGAAGTCTGTTTAATACCTACCGAATGCTCAGAACGGTGAACCCTTCGCCGTATATGTTCTACTTTTCG
>CADAVS010000015.1 GCA_902791425.1 uncultured Ruminococcus sp. | reverse complement strand
AACATTGGATTAACAATTTACCTCGTAAAATCTTTAATTATCACTGCTCTGATTTTCTTTTTCAAAATGTCCTATTTGATATTGCAATTTAGAATTTTTAAAAAATGTAAAATCACCCATTCCTCAATACAAAACATTGAGGAACGGGCGTTCTCCTTATTCAACTGTTACGGACTTTGCGAGATTTCTCGGCTTATCAATATCCAAGCCCTTAAGCGATGCAACATAGTACGCGAACAACTGAAGCGGCACAACAGTCTCAGACGGCAAAACAAGGCTGTCAGACTTTGGAATGTATATAACGTAATCCGCTTCTTTTTCAATTTCAGTATGCCCTTCTTCTGCGATTGCGATAACAACAGCACCTCTTGCCTTAACCTCTTTAATATTACTGAGCATCTTATCAAACAACGGCTTAACCGTACAAAGAGCAACAACAACAGTACCTTCCTCTATCAAGGCGATAGTTCCGTGCTTTAACTCACCTGCCGCATATGCCTCAGAGTGAATATATGAAATCTCTTTGAGCTTGAGCGAACCCTCCAATGATACAGCATAATCAAGAGTTCTGCCGAGGAAGAACACACTCTTTGCGTTGTAGTATTTAGACGCAATGTACTGTATTTCCTCTTTGTTTTCAACTATGCTTTGAATGTTGTCAGGCAGCTTTTCAAGAGCCTCTATGCAATCATTGAGCCTTGCATTGTCAATCAACTCGAGTTCCTGCGCAATATATAATGATAACAAATACATTGCATTTAATTGTGTGCTGTATGCCTTTGTTGTAGCAACAGAGATTTCGGGACCTGCCCAAGTATAAAGAACATCATCTGCCTCACGTGCTATTGCACTTCCTACCGCATTTACAACAGCGAATGTTCTGGAGCCTAAACGTTTAGCCTCACGCATTGCCGCAATAGTATCCGCCGTTTCTCCCGATTGGCTGATTACCACCGTCAGAGTTCTTTCGTTCACGATAGGGTTCATATATCTGAACTCAGATGCAATTGATACCTCTACGGGAATACGTGTCATATCCTCGATAACATACTTGCCGACAACACCTACGTGATAGGCGCTGCCGCACGCTACAATATATATCTTATCCAGCTTTTTTATGTAGTCAGCATTTAAGTTAATATCGTCAAGAACAATTTTACCGTTTTGTATTCTCGGCGAAATAGTATCCTTAATTGCTCTCGGCTGCTCCATTATTTCTTTGAACATAAAATGTTCATAACCGCCCTTTTCAGCAGCGGATATATCCCAATTAACACGGAACGGTTCCTTTTTAATCTCATCACCATCAGTTGTGTAAATCTTAACATCGTCACTGCTTAAAACAACAATTTCGTCATTTTCCAGGAAGTAAACATCTCTTGTATAGCCAAGAATAGCGGGAACATCCGATGCGATAAAGTTTTCTCCGTCGCCAAGACCTACAATTAACGGACTTTCCTTGCGGACAGCGACAAAAGTATCGGGGTTATCGTCACATAAAATTCCCAATGCGTATGAGCCTTCAACCTTTTCAACTATTTTGGCAACAGTTTCTACCATATTTCCTGTATAATAATACTCTACCAGGTGTGCAATAACCTCTGTGTCTGTCTCTGAGATAAACTCAAATCCCTTTGAGGTTAAATATTCACGCAGCTTAATATAGTTTTCTATAATTCCGTTATGAACTACCGCAAATTTTCCCGTTTTGCTCAAATGCGGATGTGCGTTGGTGTCCGAAGGCTCCCCGTGGGTCGCCCATCTTGTGTGACCTATTCCCATAACGCCCGTAATTTTTCCTTCACTGTTCAGCTTTTCTTCAAGAACAGCGAGTCTGCCCTTTGCTTTTTTTACTTCTATTTTACCGTCTTGCATAACAGCAACTCCGGCTGAGTCATATCCTCTGTATTCAAGCTTTGACAATCCGTCAATCAAAATCGGGACAGCTTGTTTCTTTCCAACATACCCTACAATTCCACACATAATTATATCTCCTTCTGCCGTCCTGCACCGACAATTATTGTAATCTCCCTTGTCTGCAGGAATAATGACAAGAGATGATAAATTTGTTTCCCATTTAAACAGCATCGCTGTGCTTTGTATGATACCACCCTTTTCTTTTTCCGAATATCCCCATAACTCCAATGGGAATCCAACTTGCTATATATACCATATATCCGAATAAATTAAGAATAATCTTTTTGTTAAACTTCTTATCCTTAAGCATCGCAAGAAGAATGGACAGAATATATGCAGTGATATATAACCACAACACAACACCGCCTGCTATTGTTTGCCATATATCGCCAATTTTAAAAATATACGAGGCAAACAGAAACACAAAACAGAAAACATTTAAAAAATCGCCCCACAAACCTAAAACGGCGTTTATCTTAAATCCTTTCAACAGCCTTAATGTGTATTCACCCTGAACATCACAAATACCTTGCATCCATCTTGTACGTTGCAAAACAGATTCTTTAAAGCCCACAGGCTTTTCGTCATACACAACCGCACTCTCGCAAAAATCAACCTTGATACCATTTTCGGCAAGCATATATGTATATTCGCAATCCTCTGCGGTGGTGGTTGTGTTCCACTCTACCGCGTCAAGAACCTCTCTCTTTACAGCAAAGCCTGTACCGCATATTCTGCAGCCTAAGTTTAACCTTGCACGCCCTGACTGCGAAACGCGATTGTATATCCAATACCATATGGAATACGCATATGAAACCCAAGACGTATCGGGATTTTTAGAGTCAATGTAACCCTGGACAACCTCCTTGCCCAAAGCCATTCTTTCGCACACCTCAGAAAAGAAATTCTTATCCACAATATTGTCCGCATCAAACACAGCGGCAACATCATATTCATATTTGCCGTTAATGTGTTTGAATACCTCAGTCAGCACATCTCCCTTTGTGGTTGATTTATCTCTGATAAGTACCTCTGCACCATTTTTCTTTGCAATGCTTATTGTCGCATCGGTGCATCCATCTGCCACAACAAGTATTTTAATCAGTTCCTGAGGATAATCCGCATTGCGAATACTTGAAATTACGCCGCCAACGGTGTCAGCCTCGTTATGAGCAGGTATAATCGCAATAAACCTAAATATTTCCTTTCGGTTTGAATGTCTTGTGCCTGCAAACAGAGAAAACACAGCAATGCACAGATAATATACTCCCAATAAAAAGATGATAAGTTCTGCTATATCAATAAATGATTTTATTATATACAAATGCACCTTATCACCCCTAAAAGAATACAATAATATCATTTTATCATATATTATCATTTGTATTATATATTATACGATATCACAAATCAAGTAAAAAATATTAAAATATTATAACAATTTTATCCAATCTGAGTAAGCCTTTGTATTTCAATGTAGACAAATAATATATTTTATGATAAAATTTTAGTAATATTACAAAATAATCAGAGAAGGGTATAGCTATGAAACAAAAAACCGTTTTTTTTTTTTTTTTATGCGGCACAGAATCGCCTAAATGGAACGGAAAATGTCCGAGCTGCGGAGCGTGGAATACAATGAATGAGGCAGCCTCCTTTATATCAGGTGTGAAAAACCCACATATAGGCACGGCTTTTGCAATGACGTCGGAGCCTCCTAAATCATTAAAGGATATATCTATCGTCAAGGACGAAAGAATATCCACGGGTCTTAAGGAATTTGACCGCGTTTTAGGCGGCGGCATTGTTGCAGGTTCCCTTATTTTAATAGGCGGTGACCCCGGCATAGGCAAATCCACACTTCTTTTGCAAATATGCGAACATCTCGGCAAAACAAAAAAGGTTTTATATGTATCGGGCGAGGAATCCCAAAGCCAAATCAAGATACGTGCCGACAGACTTAATGTAAAAACTGAGAATTTGCGTCTGTATACGGAAACAAATATGGCACTCATTCAGGAATGTATTGCAAATGAAAACCCCGATATATTGATAGTCGACTCTGTTCAGACTATGTTCAATCCCGAAATTTCGCCTGCCCCCGGCAGTTCCACGCAGATACGAGACACCGCCGCAACACTGATGCGTATAGCAAAGGAAAAATCAATTGCAACCTTTGTTGTAGGCCACGTAACCAAGGAAGGCTCCATAGCAGGTCCTAAAATTCTTGAACATATAGTTGACACTGTTTTATATTTTGAGGGTGACCAACACAGGGCCTTCAGAATTATCCGTGCCATTAAAAATAGATTTGGTTCAACAAACGAAATCGGCGTTTTTGAAATGGACTCAAACGGACTTACTGAGATTACCGACCCGTCACAGGCAATGCTGTCAGGCAGGCCGATTGGCGAACCCGGCTCCTGCATTATATGCACAATGGAGGGCACACGACCTATCCTGACGGAAATTCAGGCACTTACAAGTCAAAGCAGCTTTGGCAACGCAAGAAGAATGTCAAAAGGCATTGATATTTCACGTGTGCTGATTATGCTCGCCGTTATGGAAAAGAGAATAGGTCTGCACATATCATCATATGATGTGTACGTCAATGTAGTAGGCGGAATAAAAATGACTGAGCCGGCAGTCGATATGGGCATCTTTCTTTCCATTGCGTCAAGCTTTAAAAATAAGGCGATAGCGAATGATATAGTCGCAATCGGCGAGGTTGGTCTTGCAGGGGAATTACGCTCTTGCAGTTACCTTGAAACCCGTATTGCTGAGGCAGAAAAGCTCGGCTTTAAACGTGTGTTAATCCCCAATTGCAATACCGATAAGCTTAAACGGTTTAAGAAAATAGAAATAAGTACATATAAAAATATAAGAGATGTGATAAACGATATATTATAGGTAATCGAAATCCGATATCGTAGGGCAGGGGCTTGCTCCTGCCGCACAAATGCAATGAATGATAATTATTCAACAATATTATTGAGGTGTAATATGTTTAACAACAAATCAATTACAGCATTAATTGCTGCTGCAGGCAGCGGAAGCCGAATGAAATCTGATATACCAAAACAATTTCTGAAAATCGACAATGTTCCCATACTTATCAAAACACTTGATAGGTTTGAAAAAAACATTTATGTTGACGATATAATAATCGTCACACGTGAATGCGATATACAAAACGTCATCAAGCTTACCAAGGAGTATAACATAACCAAGCTTAAAGCTGTTGTAGCAGGCGGTGATACACGTCAGGCTTCCATTATCAACGGACTTGACAATGTAACCTGCGACATTGTGTTAATTCACGACGGAGCAAGACCGTTTGTTACTGACAGACAAATCACAGAGGTTATAAAAGCAGTTGCGGACTCAAAGGCGGCGGCACTCGGCATACCTGTTACAGATACCATAAAGAAGGCAGATGGCAATACAATTACAGATACCATTGACCGCTCTGACCTATACTCCATACAAACGCCTCAAGGGTTTGATACCGAATTAATTAAATCAGCACACAAGCGTGCATTGGAGCTTGGCTTAACTGTGACAGACGATTGTTCTGTTGTTGAGGCAATGAACTATCCGATACAAATAGTGCAAGGCTCTCCTACCAACATTAAGATTACCACACCTGACGACTTAATAATCGCAGGGGGAATAACAAAAACGGAGGAAAATAAAATGCGTATTGGAATGGGTTATGATGTTCACAGACTTACCGCTGACAGAAAACTAATTCTCGGCGGAGTTGATATTCCGTATGAGCTTGGACTTCTCGGCCATTCTGATGCCGATGTGCTGATACACGCAATTATGGACGCAATGCTCGGCAGTGTCGCCCTTGGCGATATCGGCAAGCACTTCCCCGATACCGACGAAAAATGGAAGGGTGCTGACAGCAGAGCTTTACTTCGTGCGGTCAACAATCTTCTTTTGGAAAAGCACGCCAAGGTTATAAACATAGATGCGACAGTTATTGCTCAAAAGCCTAAGCTGGCAGGATATATCCCGCAGATGATAGAAAATATTGCAGAAGATTTATGCCTGCCCATAGATTGTATCAGCATAAAGGCAACCACGACAGAAAAGCTCGGTTTTTGCGGCAGAGGTGAGGGTATCGCCGCTGAGGCCGTCTGTTGCGTGGAATATTGATTATACGTTTCGGAATATATTTGCCGATTTCTTACGGGACGATGTGGGCATCGTCCCCTACAAATTGTCATTTCGCAGATAATTAAATCCAATATCGTAGGGTAGGGGCTTGCTCCTGCCGCACGATATCAAGAGGACAACTCCTCCCATTCTTCAAAGCACTCCTCAAGTCTGTTGTTGGCTTCTTCAAGCTGGATGGACTTTTCCTGCATCAACTCAAAGCTGGTATATACTTCCTCACTCGCCATCTCTTGCTCAATCTCTGATATCCTTTTTTCAAGATATGAAATCTCGTTCTCTAACTCGCGAATTTTATTTTTCTTCGCCACGTCGGCTTTGCGTTGTTCCTTACTTCTGTATGTTCCCTCGCTCTTTTTCTTGACTGGCTGTTTTTTCTCCTCCGCATCAGGCTTTACATCAAGTGCTTTTTCTTTGTAATACTCATAGTTGCCGTCATATACAACCGCACCGCTTTTTGTAATCTCAATTATTTTGTCGGGGACTTTATTTAACAAATATCTGTCGTGAGATATAAATATAACCGTGCCGTCAAATTCGGACAAGGCGTCCTCCAATACCTCCTTAGAGTTCAAATCCAAGTGGTTTGTCGGCTCGTCAAGCAGCAACACATTTGACTTTTCAAGCATAATTATGCACAATGCAAGTCTTGCTCTCTCGCCGCCGCTTATGACCTTAACGGGTCTGTACACCTCTTCTTTTGTCAAAAGAACATTCCCCAACACACGCCTTATCTGTGCCTCAGGTATGTGGGGAAACCTGTCCCACAGCTCATCTATCGCCATTTTATCGGGACTTAAGTTCAAATTCTCTTGTTCGTAATAGCTTATGGTAACATTCTTTCCCCATTGAACGTCACCCGCATAATGTGGGATAATCCCCTGAATTGTTTTAAACAATGACGATTTTCCTATTCCGTTATCGCCGATTACGGCAATCTTATCGCCCTTTTTTATATCAAGGTTAATGTGTGAGCATAGCTCTTTTCTCTCCTCGCCGACTGCCACCGTCAAATCCGAAACAGTAAGCACATCTTTATACGGGTCCTTTATCTTTTCAAACCTTAGTCTGATTTTCTTTTCTGTATACTCAGGATTTTCGATTATATCCATATTGTCAAGAATTTTCTGTCTTGACTTTGCACTTGCCGAGGTAGACGCCCTTGCCATATTCTTGTCAACATATGTCTGAAGCCTTGAAATCTCCTCCTGCTGTGCGGCATATTCCTTTAATCTGCGTTCATACCGCTCCGCCTTTTGCACAAGATAAGCCGAATAGTTGCCCTTATAAGTATTTAATCCGCAACGCTCGATTTCAAATATGTTATCTACTGTCTTATCCAAAAAGTATCTGTCGTGAGATACAACAAATATTGCACCCTTATAATCAATAAGATAATTTTCAAGCCAGCTCAACGTCTTAAAGTCCAGATGGTTTGTAGGCTCGTCCAAGACGAGAAGCTCAGGCTCCTCAAGCAATAATCTCGCTATTGCAAGTCGTGTTTTCTCGCCGCCGCTTAAAATATTTATGGGCGTATCAAGCTCCTTATCAGAAATGCCCATACCATTTAAAACAGTTTTTATCTTTACATCTATGTTATATCCGTCACGGCTGTCAATGTATGCCTGCTTTGATGCGTATTCGCTCGAAAGCCTTTTATACTCAGTATTGTCAGCATTGTCATTGCCAAGTGCCGCAAGCTCACCCTCTATTCGTCGCATATCCTTTTCGGCTTTTTCCACATCCTCAAAGGCTTTACGCATCTCAGCAATAATTGAACTGTCACGCACAAGTCCCGAGTTCTGCTTTAAAACACCTATGCTCATTCCGCTCTTGCGGTAAATCTCGCCCTCGTCATAGTCTGCCTCTCCCAACAAGACAGAAATCAATGTTGATTTACCTGCTCCGTTTACGCCAATTAAACCATAGCGGCATCTGTCCTCTATGGTCAAACTTACATTTTCAAATATAACATTATCCGAAAAGCTCTTTCTCAAGCCCTTTGCCGAAATTAACATACGCTATCCTTATCCGCCTTTTCTGCCTTTATCTCATATCGGTCTTTTGACGAAAACACCTTGGAAATTGCAAGTCCCAACCCAAGTCCGCCAAGCATTCCGACAATTGATGAAATCTCGTTTCCAAAAAATTTATATCCCAAAATTGCACCTATTATCATAAGCACAACTGTCTGACCGTACCCTAATAACATTCCCTTAAAAAATGTTTTAGTCGGCATAGTCAATACTACCGTATCACCTTTTTTTATACTGTCATCTGCCAAACATTCAACAAAAACAGCCTCGGTGGGACAGCCCTTGCAGCTGACACAGTTGCCGCCGCAGGACGACTCACGCACAACACGAATTTTAGCCCTGTTTTGCTGTATATCCGTTACATATCCATACTGCTTCATTTGTTGTTCTCCGTCTTGAACTTCTCTGCCATATCTACCATTTCTTTTGCGGCACTAAAGGTAATCTCCGTAACCTTAACACCGCCGATTATCCTGGCAAGCTCGTTAATTCGGTCATCACCGCTCACACAAGTAACAGTTGTTCTTGTGCTGTCCTCCGCAGAATTTTTTTCTATCTTATATTGATAGTCAGCCATAGCGGCGATCTGAGGCAGGTGAGTTATGCACAAAATCTGACGTTTGTGTGCCAACGCACCTATCTTTTCCGCAATCTTTTGAGCAGCTCTTCCGCTTACACCTGTATCTATTTCATCAAAAATCATAGTTTCAACCACATCGCTGTCAGACAAAACAGACTTTATGGCAAGCATAATCCTTGACATCTCACCGCCTGATGCTATTTTGGACAACGGCTTTAATTCTTCGCCGGGGTTTGCCGAAATCAAAAATTCAACATTATCACAGCCGTTGCTTGAATATTTAACTTCTCCGTCATTGTCATACGCCTGACAAATGCTGACAGAAAATCTGATTTTTTGCATATCCAAGTCCGCAAGCTCGTTCATAATGCTCTCTTGCAGGCTGTATGCCGCATCAACCCTCGACTTTGTCAATCTCTGTGCAATTTCGTCAAGCCTTTTTCTTTCTGTTTCAAGCTGTTGCGTAAGCTCCGTCAAACGCTCATCACTGCTCTCAATAGCCACCAAACGCTCTCGGGCGTTATTTGCATACTCGATAATCTCTTCAACAGAGTTTCCGTACTTGCGTTTGAGGTTGTATATCAGGCTCAATCTGCCTTCTATATCATCAAGTTCTGTAGGGCTGTAATTTACAGCATCAATGTACGAATGAAGCTCGTGCATAACATCATCAACATCTGCCATAACAGACACCAAAACATCATAAAATTCAGACAGCCTTGTGTCATAGTCCTTGATACCTTCAAGTCTGCGTACCGCATCGGAAATAAAATCACAGGCACCGCTTTCGCTGTCGTCACTGCCGTGAAGGTCATAATACGCACCGTCTGCTCCCTCTGCAATCCTTTCGGCGTTTTGCAAAAAACTCCTTCTCTCTGTCAGCTCTTCCTCTTCGCCTATTCTCAGCTTTGCGGCATCTATCTCGCTAAGCTGAAAGCTCAACAATTCTGTCAGACTTTCCTTCTCGCTTTCGTCTGTTGAAAGCTCAGCAAGCTCTGCCTGAATTTCTTTAACCTTTTTGTATTGCTCTTTATACTCAGCCATAATCTCTGAGTTTTCCGCATATTCGTCAACAAAGCCTATATGGCTTTTAGGTGATAAAATACTTTGGTTGTCGTTCTGACCGTGAATAGTCAACAGCTTTTCGCCAACCTCTTTAACCATACCAATCGGCATTAATCTGCCGTTTATATTACACTTGCTCTTGCCGTCTGCGGTGAGCTTTCTTGCAATAAGAACAATTCCGTCATCACAGTCAATTCCAAGCTCTGCAAGTTCATTGATTATCGTCTGATTTTCAATTTCAAAGGTCAAATCAACCGAAGCAAACTCCGCCCCTGTTCTGATAAGTTCACGGCTTCCTCTGCCGCCGAGAGCCATATTAATGGAATCTATAAGAATAGATTTACCCGCTCCCGTTTCACCTGTCAAGGCCTGAAAACCATTATTAAACTGAACAGTAATTTCCTCGATTACAGCAATATTTTTAATATGCAGCTCTCTCAGCATCCGGTTTGCCCCCTTTTGCAAAATTAATCAGACAGCTTTTCTCTTAATACATCAAAAAAGTTTCTGTCGTCAAGTTTTATAAGTCTTGTTCTGTACTTTGATTTGGTAATTTTAATATATTCGTCATTTTCAAGAACGCCCCTTGTTTCGCCGTCAATCAAAACGGAAACATCACCTCTGTACGGCTCTGCCGGAGTAATCCATACCTCGTCATTGCCGTGAACTACGGTACTTCTCGCCCTGAGTGTGTGGGGACATATGGGTGTGATAATCATAGCGTCTAAATCGGGATGCAAAACCGCACCGCCTGCAGACAGCGAATACGCAGTTGAACCCACAGCCGTTGCCGTTATCAATCCGTCAGCCGCATAGGAGCCTATGTTTGTGCCGTTGACCGACGCCGATACATTAATCATCTTCGTCTTGCCGCTGCCTGTCACAACAACGTCATTGAGTGCCAAAAACTTAGCCCCCTCAACGCCCTGTTTTACAACAGTTGCATCAAGCATCATACAGCTTGTAACGGCATAGTCACTTGAAAACAGCTTCTCAAATACGGAATAGTCACCACGCTCCGCCTGAGCAAGAAAGCCAAGATGTCCCAAGTTTATTCCCACAATGGGTATACCGTATACAGCCGCCTGAGGAGCGATATTCAATATGGTTCCGTCACCGCCCAAAACGACAAGTGCATCAGCGTATTTAAGCATTTGTTCAAGTATTCCGTATTCTGATGCCCCAACAAGCTTGGTTCTGAATCTCTGTTCAACAAAAACCTTTGCCCCGTATCCGTTTAAAACATTGATAACCTTTTGGGTTTCCTTAAGGTCTGCGTCACGTAACTCGTTAGGGATAACCGCAATATTATTCATAATAATCTCCATTCCGCCGCCTTGCACCGACATAAATAGTGATTAAATTAATCTCCTATCCGCAAGGCAATGGAATGATAAGAGATTATTTCGCACGTCGCCATTTCGGCGGTGCAATTTAATCCACCTCTGTTAATATTAAAAAAATAAAAGCTCACAGCACTATTTATCCAACTCGTGAGATTTATCCACAAGTGCATCAATGTCGGGATAAATCTCCTCACCCTGTTTGGAAATATACATAAGATACTCGATATTACCCTCAGGGCCTTTTATGGGCGAATAATCAAGTCCGCAAATTTTAAATCCTATATCTCTTGTAAAATCAAAGACCTTATTAATTACCTCTTTATGTACGTTGCTGTCACGCACAACGCCCTTTTTGCCGACCTTATCTCTGCCCGCCTCAAACTGAGGCTTAATCAAGCATACCCCTGTTGCATTATCTGTGGAAAGATTCCAAGCGACAGGCAGTACAAGTGCCAAGGAGATAAACGACACATCAACCGAAAAGAACTCTATCCTATCGGGCAGAGAGTCAACATATCTGATGTTTGTGCGTTCCATATTAATAACACGCTCATCACATCTGAGTTTCCAGGCAAGCTGACCATAGCCAACGTCAACGGAATACACCTTTTTTGCTCCGTTCTGCAGCATACAATCCGTAAAACCGCCTGTTGAAGCACCGATATCCATACACACCTTTTCGTCAGGCGAAACAGGAAAAACCTGCATAGCCTTTTCCATCTTTAAGCCTCCGCGGCTGACATATTTCAAGGCATTGCTTCTTATCTCAATATTTTCGGCTCCGCTCACCTGTTCTCCCGCCTTTGACACCTTGCGGTTGTCAATATAAACTTCTCCCGCCATAATAATAGATTGTGCCTCACTGCGGCTTTTGACCAAGCCGTTTTCTGCAAGGTACACATCAAGTCTTTGTTTTGCCATAACTTTCCTCTTTATAAGCTCGATTTGATTTTGTCAGCAATAACCTCAGCCGACATACCATACTTATCTTTTAATTTATCTATGCTTCCCTGTACGATAGGCTCATTGGGATAAGCAAATTTCATAACACTTCTGCCCAATATATCTTCAAGGTTCTGACCAACGCCTCCGCTTTTCATACCGTCCTCAACCGAAACAACGATTTTCTTATCTGAGCAGTATTTTTTCATAAACTGTTGGTCTATGGGCTTTATACACCTTGCATCAGCAACAGCCACCGATATTCCGTCAGCGGACAGTATATCAGCCGCCTTTAAAGCATCATACAAGCAAATCCCCACCGCAACAATTATCACATCACTGCCGTCTTTGACAAGCTCCGACTTAAGCGGCATAACTGCCTTTGTATCTCTATGACAAACAGCACCTCTCGGATATCTTACAGCGACAGGTCCCTCCGCATTGTTTACCGCATAGCTTAACATTAAGTTAAAATCAATCTTGTTAGACGGCGAAAGTACAACCATATTTGGCATTTGCAACATATACGCAATATCAAAAACACCCTGATGTGTCTCACCGTCCTCGCCCACGGGACCGCATCTGTCAATGCAGAATACTGTGTGTAAATTCATAAGTGCAACATCGTGTATAATCTGGTCATACGCCCTCTGCAAAAAGGTGGAGTATATTGCAACAACGGGAGTATATCCCGACTTCGCCATACCTGCCGCAAACGTAACAGCGTGCTGTTCCGCAATTGCAACGTCATAAAACCTGTTGGGGAACTTGTTGGAAAATTCACTAAGCCCCGTTCCCAAAGGCATAGCCGCAGTGATCGCAACGACTTTGTCATTGTTAAGTGCAAGCTCGCAAAGCTGGTTGCCGAAGCAAGTTGACCAATCCTCTTTTTTGGGCGATATGGGCTTGCCTGTGCTTTCGTCAAAGCTTGAAATTCCGTGGAAGAAATCAGGGCTTTTCTCTGCGTGTGTATACCCTTTTCCCTTTTTGGTATGCACGTGCAACAGAACAGGCTCTTTAAGCTTCTTTGCCTGTCCCAGAACAACCCTTAGGCTTTCAATATTATGACCGTCAACAGGACCTAAATACTTAAATCCGAAATCCTCAAAAATACTGCTTGGCAATATAAGATTTCTGACAATCTTTTTCGTTCTTGAAATTATTTTATTAAGCGGTCTGCCAACAAGCGGAACTCTCTCGAGTGCAGTCTTGACATTTGATTTCACTCTGAAATATTTTGCCGTACTTCTCAATCTCTTTAAACTTTTGGAAAGGCCGCCCACATTTTTGGAAATCGACATCCCGTTATCGTTCAAAACAACAATGACAGGCAGCTTCATACTTCCAACGTGATTTAATGCCTCAAACGCCATTCCTCCGGTCATTGCTCCATCTCCGATAACAGCAATGGCACGCTCGTCAGTTTTTTTCAGATGTGACGCCGCCGCAAATCCTGCCGCAACCGATATGGAGGTAGAGCTATGACCCGAGTTAAATGCATCGGCAACACTCTCCGAGGACTTCGGAAAGCCCGACATACCGCCGAACTTTCTTAATGTATCAAACCTATCTGCACGCCCTGTCAGAATTTTGTGAACATATGATTGATGCCCAACATCCCATACTATTCTGTCATAGTACGGGTCAAACTCCATAAACAGAGCGATTGTAAGCTCCACAACCCCTAAGTTTGCCGACAAATGTCCTCCGGTTTTAGATACGTTTTCAATAAGAAACTCTCTTATCTCACCTGCAAGAGCATTCAGCTCGTCATTATTAAATTTTTTTACATCGTGAGCTGTATGGATTTTCTCAAGCATTTTTATACCTCATAGCCTATGTTTTATTTATTACTCGGCATCACTGTCAGTATCTTGCTTTTTATTTTTCTCTTCAATTACATCCAACATATATTTCTTCATCTTTGGATACACATTAAAATTCACCAGGAACTGAGTCAACGACATAGTAATAACTATCTCAGCAATTAAATAAATAATCAGCATTATCGCAAAAAACTTTCCGCCGAAATATAAAATTAGTATCGGGATAACTATATGTATAAAGAACAATGCAATCATCACAAGAAAGTTAGACGGCAGCTTTCCTAACGCAAAAATAAATGAATTTCTGTAAATATCCTTAACGGACAATTTAAATGTAACCATAATAGGATAAATATACATATGCATCATCATATATATAAACGAAATTACATACAAGAAGTATTTAAGATAGGATATAGCCCCCGACATTTGTCCGTAAATATATATTGCATAAAACATAACAACAGTTACAACTATATCTATAACAAATACAATTATGGATTGCTTGAAATTACTTTTCACATTATCCTTAAAGTCACTGCCTATCCACGCGTGTTCTTCCCGAGCAAAATTTCTCATAATATAGGTCATTCCCGCTGTGGCAGGTCCGGCACCCATAACGGAAATATAAAAATTCGTAAAAATAACACTCAATATAATGACGGTAAAATCCGCACCATCTTGCATTCCGAGAATTTCGCCCACTGTATTTAATATAATGAAACTTACAACAAAAAACGCAATAATGTAAGTCGGAATTAACGCAGCCGAATACAACAAATTAGCCCTCGAAAAATGACTTAATTTACGAAAGAATATATCAAAAAACCTGAAAAAACTTCTCTTTTTCGGTGCATCAGGGTCAATTCCTGGCCCCGGCTTATCATAATTTCTGAAAAAAATGCCCATTTTACAACTCTCCTTATGATACGCTACTCAACAGTAACATAATCCTTTATTTTAGCAAATATATTCTCCCCGATTCCCTCTATTTCCAACAGTTGCTCAACAGCAGTAAAACTCCCTATACTGTCTCTTTTGTCAACTATTCTTTTTGCCAGCTTTTCACCGATGCCGTCAATGCTACGCAACTCACTTTCAGTTGCCACATTCAAGTTAATTTTATCTTGTATGCTTTTAAGCTCCTCATCCTCTTGCTCAGCAGTTTTTATATTCTCCGCCTGAGCGGTTTGAGGTACAGCCTCTTTTATATCGCCAACCCTGTCAAGCTTATTATAAAAGTTCATTCCCAATAGGTATGCCGATATAAGAATTAAGATTATGGGTACGGCAATCACTTTGCCAAATAAGTTTTTCATAATTATTTATTATATCTTGAACGAAGTTCAGTAAATATATCATCCCAGGTCAAGCCTTGTTCTACAAGCACAACCGACAAGTGATACAACAAATCGGCAGTTTCGTACTGAACCTCTGCCTTAACATAATTCTTTGATGCAATAATAACCTCGGCAGACTCCTCGCCCACCTTTTTGAGCATCTTATCAATTCCCTTTTCAAAGAGGTAGTTTGTGTAAGAACCCTCTTTAGGGTTTTTAACTCTGTCGACAATAATATCGTATACGTCATAGAGAATTTTCGGATTTGTGTCAATCCCTGTGGGTATTTCAACAAGGTTTCCGTCAACTACCTTGCGGTAGAAGCAGGACGGATTACCTGTATGACAAGCCGCACCTATCTGCTCAATTTTAAGAACAATTGCATCCTGGTCGCAGTCAACAAGTATCTCCTTAACGTGCTGAAGATGTCCCGAATGAGAACCTTTTTCCCATAACTCCTGACGGCTGCGGCTGAAATATGTGGCGTGGCCGCTCTCCAATGTCATTTTTATGCTCTCCTCATTCATATAAGCGAGCATCAAAATCTCGCCGCTTACCGCATCCTGTGCAACCGCAGGAATAAGTCCTCTGTCGTCAAATTTTAAATCCTTAACAAAATCAGTTTTAGCCATTATAATTATCTCCTAACTGTCGCCTTACACGACATAATTTATTGTCTTATTCAGCCGCATTAATTGCGTCATTTAAGCAAAGTGTATCGGTATACAAAGCCTTACCGACTATTGCTCCTTCTACCCCTGTGCATTTAAGCTTTTCTATATCATCAACAGAGCTGACACCGCCCGATGCGACAACATCAATCGAAACAGCCTCTGTCATTTCCTCCATCGCCTTTAAATTTGGCCCTTTAAGCATACCATCTGTGGCGATATCAGTATAAATTATGGTCTTTACGCCGATTTTCTCCATTTGCTTTGCCAAATCAATTGCGGAGGTAGTGCTGACCTCCTCCCAGCCGTTTACGGCAACCATACCATCTTTTGCATCAATTCCAACAACAATACGTTCTCCGTATTTAGCAACTGCCTCTTTGACAAAATCGGGATTGCTAAGTGCTGATGTTCCTATGATAACACGGTTTATACCGTTATCAAGATACTTTTCAACACATTCCATATTTCTGACTCCGCCGCCGACCTCAATTGGAATATTCAGCTTGTCAGCTATCCTGACAATCAAATCAAAGTTTGGCATCTCGCCGTTTCTCGCTCCGTCAAGGTCTACAATATGTATAAATTCGCCGCCCTCATTCTGCCAACGCATAGCAATCTCGCAAGGGTCATCAGCAAACTTTGTCTTTTGTGAATAATCACCCTGAACAAGACGGACACAGGCTCCGTCAATAATATCTATGGCAGGATATATTCTCATTACTTGTCCTCCTTGTCTGTCTTGCCTATCTCATTTTTAATATCGCCAATAAGATTTATAATCTTTTCGCGATGCATCTTAAGGCTCACTCTGTTGACAATCAAGCGTGCCGAAAGCTCGCATACATCTTCCAACACCTCAAGCCCGTTTTCCACAAGGGTCTTGCCGCTTTCAACAATATCGACTATTACCTCTGAAAGCCCCACAATAGGTCCAAGCTCAACCGAACCATTCAATTTTATTATGTCTACGGTCTGACCTTTTACTCTGTGGAAGTAATCTCTTGCAATGTGCGGATATTTGCTGGCAACTCTCATAATGTTTCTGCCATCAATTTTTCCTCTCATTGACGCAGGCCCTGCAACAGCCATTTTACACTTGCCAAAGCCTAAGTCCAAAACTTCGTATACATTTTTTCCGCTCTCTAACAGAGTGTCCTTTCCAACTATACCAATGTCTGCCGCTCCGTACTCAACATATACAGGCACGTCAGACGCCTTTACAAGAATAAATCTGAACCTGTTTTTCTCATCAGTAAATATCAGCTTTCTTGTCTTGCTCTTCATCTCTGCAATATCATAACCCAGCTTTTCAAAAATCTCGGTTGAAAGCTCTGCAAGTCTGCCCTTGGCAAGTGCAACAGTAATATAGTCCGACTCCTCAGAACTAACAATGCCTTCTTGAACGCTTGACAGTGCCGACATAATTCTCTCAACACCGATTGCAATACCTGTGGCAGGAAGTCTGCGTCCGAACTTCTCTGTCAGATTGTCATATCTTCCGCCTGAACATACAGGGAAGGCAACGCCCTTGGCAAAGCCCCTTACAATAATACCTGTATAATAGTCAAGGTTGGGAACCATACTCAAATCAACTGCAAGATAGTTTCCATAGCCGCTGTTCTTTAAAGCGTCATATACCTGCATCAAGTTCTCAAGAGCATTTTTTGATTTATCGTTTAAGCTCTTGTTTTGCAGGGCAGATACAACGATTTCAATTCCGCCGAACATCTTTGGCAGTTCTCTGAAAAATTCTTTAAGCTCGTCACTTATATCCAATTCCTCAAGCATATTGTCTATTGCAACAAAATCCTTATCGTTGATTTTCTCTCTGAGGCTGTCACTCACTTCCTCGCTTAAGCCCGCCGCCTCAGACAATCCCTTGTAATAGTCAACCTGTCCCAAATCTATTTGAAAATCAGCAATGCCAAACTTTATTAAGGCCTCTGCCGCAATTCCGATAACCTCAGCATCGGCATCTATTCCGCCATTGCCGATAAGCTCAATTCCCACCTGAGAAAACTCTCGCTGTCTGGTATTGCTGAACGCCTCGTCATTGCGGTATGCACTGCCCAAATAAGCAATACGATATGGCAAATCACCCAAAGGCTTGGTTGCTGCCATTCTCGCAACCGAAGTGGTAAGGTCAGGGCGAAGTGCCAGCATACGTCCGTTGTTATCGAAAAATTTAAACATATTTTCAGGCTTAGTCACCGCCGCATCATATACGTCATAATATTCAAAGGTGGGCGGTTGTACCATATGATAACCGTGATGGACAAAAACCTCTCTCGCCGTTGATTCTATTTTGAACTTTGTTTCACATTCCTCAACCAGAACATCCGTAATTCCTTCGGGTGTATGTGTGTTTCTGTTATCTGTCACGTTATCACTCTCCCATTTTAAATTTCTATACAGTCATCCTATAATAACTTATATATTGTACCACAACAACCCTTTATACGTCAATGGTTTATCCACAGATATTTTTACATATTTTTTAAAATAGCAAAAGGTGTTCGGTTTAGCCGAACACCTTATCTCACTATAAACTCTATTTAGTTTCAATCACTGCATAATTGCCGTCTTTTCTCTTATACACTATCTCAACGCCGTTGGTGTCGGGATTGGTGTATATAAAGAAGTCGTGACCTAACATATTCATTTGCAAAATAGCCTCCTCGGTCATCATCGGCTTTGTTTCCAATCTCTTTTTCTTAACTATCTTAAATTCCTGTACTTCTTCATCTACAGCATCACCGATATTTATATCATAATTCTGCAAATCATCATCACGCAAGCGTTTTGCCAGCTTAGTTTTATTCTTTCTGATTTGCCTGTCGATGTTTGATAAGCACATATCAACAGCGGTTAAAAGGTCCCTGTTTCGTGCATCGGAGCGAATTAAATATCCTTTATATACAAATGTGATTTCAACCACCATTTGTTCCCTTTGTTCTGTTACACAAATCTTGCATTCCTCGTCTGAGTCAAAGAACTTGTCGAGCCTTTTAATCTTGTCAATAATCTTCTGCTTGCTTGTTTCTGCCAACTCCACCTGTTTACATAAAATTTTGTACGTCATATCCTTGCCTCCTCATTTGTGTATATGTTATGTTAAGATATTTTAATACCTTACACCTATATTATATAACATATTTCACAATAATACAAGAACATTTTGTTAATTTTTTATATAAATTTTATTAACATTTCTTATGCAAAATGACATAATCAAAAGCTATACAAAAGAAATCTGCTCAATTCCCGTGTCCTCATTCTGAATTGTGACACCTGCCGCAGGAATGTTCCTCGGTCTGTATTTTTTCACATCAGCAAAATTACTGTCATCAGCCAACACCACTTGTTTTACGGTTGCACCTCTGCGTAAGGTCATAACAGCTACGCCTTGTGTTGACCTTGTGGTCTTAAGTGATATCTTCTCGGTATTGACACAGAGAACCCTATCTGCCGTACTGAACAACAGCAGCTCACAATCCTCTTTTATCCGGAACATAGCCACTAATTCGGACTTGTCTGAATATCCGCCCGTCAATCTTCTGCGGTTTGATTTCGTTTCATATGACTTGACGGGAACCTTGGCACACTTGCCGTTTTCAAAACAGAATACTATGTTTCCGCTGTAATCTCCCGGCAATATCATACCGCGGATTTTCTCCTTGCTGTCAGAGCCGATAAGGTTTGGTATAAACTCACCCAACTGACTTGCCTTGCTGTCGGGAATATCCTTGACCTTCATTTTATAGGCATCTCCGCCTGCAAAGAATATAACCTCTGCACGATTGGTTGTTTCAATCTCGTCAACCATTACGTCGTCGTCCTTCATTCTCTGTTCTCCGCTTGTTCTAAGTGCCGCAAGAGAAATCTTTTTAATATATCCATCACGGGTTCTGAAAAGCTTGACGGCAAAATCAGGTACATCCTCTTCCAAATCTTCATTCATACTTGCATCGACTTCGTCGGCTGATATAAGAATGGTTTTTCTGTCAGTGCCAAACTTCTTTATTACGTCCTTCAGTTGTTTTTCGATAATCTTGTTTATTCCCGACTTGCTGTTTACAGTCTTGGTTAAATCTTCAATTTCAGCCTTTAAGCTTTCAATCTCCGCTGTCCGCTTTAAAATATATTCCTTGTTTAAGTTTCTGAGCTTGATTTCCGCCACAAACTCAGCCTGAACCTCAGTAATGCCAAAGCCTGACATAAGGTTTGGCACAACCTGCGAGTCCTCCTCTGTCTCTCTCACGATTTTAATCGCCTTATCAATATCAAGTAAGATTTTTTCAAGACCTTCCAACA
>CADAVS010000014.1 GCA_902791425.1 uncultured Ruminococcus sp. | reverse complement strand
CGCCCAAGTGAACGCAACCCGGTCCTATGGACTCGCTCAAGCCGTAATTCGTATCATACTGATGATGAGGGAAGTGTTCCTTCCATCTTTTAATCAAGCTGGGCGGAACCGGCTGAGCACCAATGTGCATAAGCCTCCATTGTGAAAGCTGATATTCACTCAAGTCGATATCGCCTCTGTCAATAGAATCGAGTATATCCTGTGCCCACGGCACAAGCAACCACACTATTGTGCATTTTTCTTCAGAGATTGTTCTGATTATCCATTCAGGCTGTATTCCTCTGAGCAGCACAGCCCTACTGCCCGATAAAAGACTTCCGAACCAATGCATCTTTGCACCCGTATGATAGAGAGGAGGAATACACAAAAACACATCATCTCTGTTCTGTCCGTGATGATTTTGCTCAACTCTGCACGAGTGTATCAAGCTTTTATGAGCGTGAATAATAGCCTTAGGGAAGCCTGTTGTTCCTGACGAAAAATAGATTGCCGCCTCGTCATCCTCAGTAAGTTCAATTTCAGGGTTTTTTGTTGAGCAATACGTAACAAGCTTGTCGTAGCTTTCGGCAAATGTAGGGCAATCGTCACCTACATAGAAGAACGATTGAACCCTCTTTAACCTATTAAATATATTTTCGACTCTGCCTGTAAATTCAGGTCCGAAAACAAGCATATCAGCCTCCGAAAGCTCAGCACAATACTTAATCTCATCAGCAGTATATCTGTAATTCAACGGAACAGCCATCGCCCCTGTCTTTAAAATTCCGAAGTATATGGGCAGCCACTCCAAACAGTTCATAAGCAATATTGCAACCTTGTCACCTTTTTTGATACCGCGGCTAAGCAATAGATTTGCAAATCTGTTTGCGGATTTGTTAAATTCTTTCCAAGTCAGTTCTGTTCTGAAAGCATCTTTTCTGCTTCCTTCTATCAAAGAATATTCCTTCCAAGTCAAACGCTTTGTGTCGTCTGCCGGCGGATTGATTTCAACAAGGCTGACATCGTCTCCATACTGTATTGCATTATGTTCAAGCAATTCTGTTATAACCATTATAAATCTCCTTTAAGCCAATTATTATATTAGTCACCAAGACTGTCTTTCTTATGTACGCTTACTGTTTCTTCATAACAGGTGAACGCATCATCCACAAGCTTTTTCTCAGGTGCTTTGGTAAGCACGCTTACAACAGGCACAATGATAAGACCTGCAACCATAGCAAACGCACCGCAATTTATAGGTGACTGTAATACTGCAGGCAATGTAGTCTTAAACAACATATTCCATACCATAATACCTACACCGAATATAAACGCAACCCAAACGGCTGTTTTCGTTGTCCTCTTCCAATACAAGCCATATATAAACGGAGCCAGAAAAGCACCTGCAAGAGCGCCCCAGGAAATACCCATAAGCTGAGCAATAAATGTCACATTGCTCTTATACTGCAATATAGCAATTACTGCTGAAATCAAAATAAATATAACTATAAACCCTCTTATACATATCAACTGCTTTTTGCCGTCCATATCCTTTACAATGTTTCCCTTTATCAAGTCAAGGGTAAGAGTAGAGCTTGATGTCAGCACAAGTGATGAAAGTGTAGACATTGACGCTGACAAAACAAGGATAACAACAACTCCTATTAAAATGTCAGGCAGACCGCTCATCATAGACGGAATAATTGAGTCAAAGCCATTTGCTGCAATCTGCTCCGATGTTGCGAAAAGACGACCAAATCCTCCCAGGAAGTAGCATCCGCCTGCAACAACAATAGCAAAGAAAGTAGAAATAATCGTACCCTTTTCTATAGCCTTTTCATTTTTGATAGAGTAGAACTTCTGCACCATCTGAGGAAGTCCCCAAGTTCCCAAAGATGTCAGAATAACAACGCACAAAAGATTGAATGGGTCAGGACCAAAGAACGATGCAAAAGCACCGGGCATATCCGTTGCAGCACTGTCCTGAATTTGTGCAAGCTGTGACAGGGATGCCATAAAGCCACCCTTTTGCATAAGCACACAGGCGATTACAGCCACAATACCAAACAGCATTATTATTCCTTGAATAAAGTCATTGACAGCCGTTGCCATATATCCGCCTGCAATTACATAAACCGCCGTCAAAACAGCCATAGCTACTATACATATGCTGTAATCAATATTAAACGCCATAGAAAACAATCTTGAAAGACCGTTGTACAACGAAGCTGTATACGGAATTAAGAATATGAAAACAATTATAGAAGCACCGATTTTAAGAGCATTGCTGTTATAGCGTTTGCCAAAAAATTCAGGCATTGTAGCACTCTTTAAATGCTGAGTCATAAGACGTGTGCGTCTGCCCAAAACAACCCAAGCAAGCAATGAGCCTAAAAACGCATTACCAAGACCTATCCAGGTAGATGCAATACCATACTTCCAACCGAACTGACCTGCGTATCCGATAAAGATAACCGCAGAAAAGTACGAGGTGCCGTAAGCAAAGGCAGTAAGCCAAGGACCAACCGAACGACCGCCAAGGACAAAGCCGTTTACGTCAACAGCGTGCTTTCGGCATTTGAAGCCGACAAACACCATTACCGCAAAGAAAACAACCAACATTAAAACTTTTAATACCATAGGAAACCATCCCTTTCTTTTTTAAGGGCATAGAAAAACGCCCTCATAATAATATGAGGGCGAATAAATCGCGGTACCACCTCATTTTATCACCTTCTCACGAAGATGACCTTAATAAGTACAATTCACTTACAGCAAACGTATACTCTCTTGCTGTAACGGGCAATCCCGTCGCAGCCTACTTAAGAATTAACCTTGTTCGGTGCGCAGCTCGCGAAATGTATTCAGGATAATCCGATTTACTGCCTTACAGCAACCGACAGCTCTCTTTGAAATCAGCAAAATCCCTACTTGTTTTCGGTCATAGCCTTTAATTTAATTAAGTATATTATATCCATAGAAATTCATATTGTCAAGTATTTATTGTTAAAAATAACAATAAATACTCAAAAATTCACGATAAATCCGAGGATTTCCTACACCATTCTTAAACATTTAAAAAAAGTATTGACAAAAGCTAAAAAAAGTTATATAATATACAAGTCCGTCGGGGCGTGGCGCAGTTTGGTAGCGCACCTGGTTTGGGACCAGGGGGCCGCAGGTTCGAATCCTGTCGCCCCGACCAATATACTATAAAGCATCGTTTTTACGATGCTTTTATTTTATGTACACGATTTTTACACGATTTTTATTATTTTAATTCATTATAATAAAGTGTTCCTACAGAATTAATCGCATCTGCAGGAACACTTTTATTTGCGTACTGTTCCTAAGAACATATCGTTTGTAACTGATTTATTTTTCCTTATAATAAAGCATACAGTGACAATACCCCTCGAACTCAGGGTCGGCTATTTGCTCACGAAATTCTTTGCACATACACTTGTTGTCCTCTGTTTTCTCTAATCTGCACGGGCAATATCCGCCTTTTTCTTTCAAGCCTGCTTTTATCGAAGCAACAATCTCTTTATTATCGTTTAATCTAATTGCCATATTTGTAATCTCCTTATAAATTTCATTTATTATTTATAATTTTATTTTCGTTATATGTCGATTATAACACAATTCTTATTATTTGTAAACAGACAATATTTTGTATTTCCTTTCACACCTCAGTCCTTTGTCTTATCTATCACCCTGACAAATGGCTTTTGCTCTATTGCAAATTTTGTAATAATGTCGACTCCGTCATATTCGGCTGAATTTGTTATTACAATTAATGTAGTTAAGTCATATCCCTCCTCCGCAATCAAGTCCCCATCAAATTCTATAAGAGGGTCCCCCATTTTGACTGCATCACCTTCGCTTACATATGAATTGAAATATTTTCCCTTTAGGTTTACTGTTTCGATGCCTATATGCATCAATATCTCTGTACCATTATTCGACAAAATCGCAACAGTATGCATAGTATCTGCCAGAAATACAACTCTCCCGTCAACAGGCGAGGCAAGGAGCTTTGTTTCGGGAATTATAGCCACACCTTCACCGAAATCCCCTTTTGCAAACGCCATATCCGCCACATCATTTAACGGAATAACCCTGCCTTTTATCGGTGCATACATCACGGAATATGAAAGCTTATTTGACTTTGCTCTGCGGCAGAATACGGCAGTAAAAAAATTGCTTATGGCTCTGTATAGACGATAAAATATATTATTATTTTCCTCTGTAACAGAGTTATCGAAATTTCCTATGCGGTTAAGCTCTGCATATACATTACGCACACAATTGCCAAGCACCACCTGATATTGACCACAGCTTGTCAGAACACAGATAACTCCTTTGGTATTTCTCAATGCTTCGGTATCTGCCATATCCTCATTTTGTAAATTAAATCTAAGACGGGTTATGCAGTACATAACCGATATAACATTGGATTTTCCGCCTATACAATTTAGTATTATTTTTGCCATTTTGTTATAGTCCATAAAATTCCCTCCACAAATAATATCATTGACAGAGTATGAATTTTTATCCATAAAACAAAAACAAGAAGCCGTTTTCGGCTCCCCTGTGTACAATATAGGCTATGGTATAATAAAGGCTCCCTTGAACAAAGGGAGCCAAAATATACAGTATGTTATCATTTATAAGGACTTGGAATCTTTGAGTATGTCGTCAATGGTATCACGAATCTCATCTTTTGTTTCCTCGTCATCGCTATTATCTACTGAATAATCAGACTCATCATCAGATGGCTTATTTTCTTCATCTGATTTAGATGAACTGTCTGAGTTATCACCGCTTGCGATTACAAACCTGTTATCCTCCTCAGGATTATAAAGAACAACATCGCCGACTTCTATTCCTGATAAAATTTCAACTATTGTACCATCTGAAATTCCGTATCTGACACTTATAAGCGAACAGCCCTTAGGCACTTTAATTTCAGGATATGCAAGTTCATTTTCGAAGCTTTCGTCGGTAAATCTGTCCTCATCCTCGGAATATTCATCATTTTTCACAAGAATAAGTGCATTTTGTCCGTCAGACATTAACAAAGACTTTTCGGGAACGGAAACTGCTTTCTTCACAGATGCCAGAATAACCTTTGCCTTAACATTCATTCCAGACTTCAAATCACCCGGATTATCAATTGTCGCACGGACATCATATCTGGGATTTCCGTTTTCATCGGGTATTCCCTCTGACGAAACGTATGTAATCTCTCCCGCAAAGGTTTGGTCGGGAAGAGAATCGGCAGTAATGATAACCTCCAACCCTTTTTTCATTTCACTGACTCTGTACTCGTCTACGCTGAATGTAAATGTAAGCTTGCTGTTATCAACAATAACCATCATAGGATTGCTGTCATTTGTCACACCTACGTTGTCGCCAACCTTATTATACTTTTCTACTATAATTCCCGAAATAGGTGACTTAATCGTATAATTCTCAAGCTGACGCTGTGCGGCTTGAACGTCAATCTCACCTGACTTTTTGTCATACTTTGAGTTGGCAACGTTACTATTGCTATTATCAGAGGAAAGACTTGCTATAACCTGTCCTATTGATACAGTTCTTCCCACATTCACACTTAAAACAGAAACCGTACCCGTAACATACGAGATTAATGGAGCGGTTGAACCATCTGTTTTAAGGACTGTACCGATTGAACTGCCTGCACTGACCTTGCTGCCTTTCTTTATAGTCAGCGTCTGTATAACTCCTGCTTCTGTTGCGACTATTCGCGAATTTTCCGTTACTGTATTAGCATTTAAAGACTCGTCACTCGCCTTAGCCAAATCGTTCTGTGCTCTCTCAACAGACAGCTTTGCATCAGTGTCGTCAATTTTGTATAATACATCATTTTTGTTGACCTTGTCGCCGACCTCGTATTCCGATAAAATAATCTTGCCTGCAACCAAAGAGGTAATATTATACTGTTCTCCGGATTGAAGTGCACCTTCCGTCTCCATTGTACGCATAATATTTTCTTTACTTGACACAACCTGAGTGTACTTTCTAAGGGGATTAGTATATGTAATTATGCCATATGCAGAAGCCGACAAAATAAGGGCAAGTATCACAACACCTGCACATATTGAAAGCAGACGATGGTTTCTTATAAAATACACAATGGCGTTTACTTCCTCGTATTCGTACTCATACTCATCATCCGATAAATCATTTTCTTCGGTATAATCGTCATTTTCTTCGATTTGTGAAGCAATCTCCTCCAGATTGATTTTTTTTGTGTTCTGGTCTTCGATTGTCGCATCACCTGTTTCCTCGTCATAAATCTCTATGTCAGAAGCTTCCTCCTTAGAATTTACATCTTCTGTATTATCATCAGAGTTAAACAGAACAAAATCCTCGGGATTATCCCCATCGCCTTTGTTTTTGTTGAAAAATAAACTCATTATATAACCTCCTTGCCTGTGTATAGGCAAAATTATTCTAATTGATATATCTATTATATTGGTCACTCAATAATATAGCATATATTTACATATACTTTGTTAATTAAATGTAAATTTTATCTATGTTTGTATGTACTTTTGTAATATTTCCCGTTGCGGTAAATATAATATAGTAAGACAACCTCAAAAGATAAGGAGAATAATTATGCTGACAGCAGGTTCGATATTAATAGGGATTATCTCACTTTTTATCCTGTACATACTTTGTAAAATCTTTATAAGTCCGATTAAATGGCTGTTTAAGCTGACACTCAGCTGTATTGCGGGAGGTGCCGCTATGTTTGTTTCAAATCTGTTGTTATCAGGACTTGGAATAACATTTTCCATTAATCCGCTCACAGCTATGATAAGCGGTGTCCTCGGCATACCGGGAATGGTTTTAACTATTATATTGCAGGGACTGTTGTAGAGCATTTCTTGCAATTACAACCCTGTCCCTTTCCTCTATATCCTTCAATATCTCAATATGGGAATACCCGTTTCTGCGTAGGATTTCCGAAACGGCATCCCCCTGATTATATCCTATTTCAAAAGCTATAATTCCGCCGTTTTTTAGCCTTGCGGCAGATGAAATTCTCTCGTAAAAAATCAATCCGTCATTTCCTCCGTCAAGTGCCTCTTTAGGTTCAAAGCATTTGACCTTTTTTTCTAAGTTATCAATCTCACAGCTTTCTATATACGGAGGATTTGACACAACACAATCATAATATTCCGTAGGAAAGTCATTTATTATGTCCATCTGCGTAACAGAATAATCTCTACCGCCTATCAGCTTTTCTGCATTTTTGCCTGTGACATAAATTGCGGTTTCGGAAATATCATAAAAATGCATCTTTAGGTTTTTCATATATTTTGCAATGCTAATCCCTACACAACCGCTGCCGCAGCACAGGTCTGCAACAGACAGCTTTGCATTCTTATCAAGTCTGCGGATTACCTCTTCCACAAGAATTTCCGTATCATCGCGAGGTATAAGCACACCTCTCTCAACAAAAAACGGCAATGACATAAACTCACATTCATTGATGATATACTGAACAGGCTCACCCACTGCCAATCTTTTGGCACACTCAAAAACAGCATCTTCTTCCTCTGATGTTACAACCTTGTCGCCAACTAACATCTGTGTTTTGCTTATATTCAGATTCTTCATCAATATCAATGTAACATCTGCATCACAGAAATTACAATTTTTTAACTCCAAAAAATTCTTCACCGAATGTCTGAGTTCCTTAACATTCATCAATTATCACCATTTGTCCTCGTCTGCATTTTCGGGAATAACAGCTTTAAGCGAAGCAATAGCAACCTCAATCTGACTGTCGTCAGGCTCGTTGGTTGTAATATGCTGAAACCACATTCCCGGTTTGCTGATTGCGTGTGTGAAGGCATTATCGTGACGGCCTGCAAATTTGATTATCTCATAGGAAACACCTGCAACAATAGGCAACAGCAATAGTCTGAAGAAAAGCCTTGTTACAACCCAAGGCAAAGCTGCCAAATACTGTCCGACAAACGGAATCATCGCAAACTTGTCCTTATCCCACGGGATAATCGAAAACACAAGTATACTTATAACCATAACAATCAACAAAAAGCTTGTTCCGCATCTCGGATGCAATCTTGATTGCTTTCTGACATTTTCGACTGTAAGGTCAAGCCCCTTTTCGTAACAAAAGATTGACTTATGCTCTGCACCGTGATACATAAAGACACGTTTTATATCCTTCATCTGCGAAACGGCAGTCAAGTATATTAAAAATATCACTATTCTGATTACACCCTCAACCAAGGCGAGTAACGCCTGGGAGGTAACAAAATCCTTTATAAGTCCCGTGAGCAACGCCGGGAGCAGCATAAACAAGCCTACACTCAAAAGCAGCGAGAATATAACCGAAATATAAATAATAGCATTAGTCGCCTTTTCGGAGTCGAGCTTTTCCTCAAGCCACGCCTCAAGCTTAGACGGCTCCTGCTCTACGGGTTCACCATCCTCGTCAACGTCAAAGAACTGAGCGGAATACATAAGCGATTTAACCCCTATTATCATTGAATCAAAAAAATTGACACAGCCACGTATTATGGGGAGTTTAACAAGCTTGCCCGTTCTCACCTTTCCGAGTGATTGTTCATCTATTGTTATCTCGCCGTCAGGCTTACGGACTGCGGTAGCAATTTTCTTAGGTCCGCGCATCATAACACCCTCTATTACAGCCTGACCGCCGATAGAGGTTTTATGTACTGAACAGCTTTTTTTATTGTCTTTCATACTAATCATAGCCTTTCTGAATAACAAAGCATCTAATATCAATTATACAGTATAACATACATCTGTTTATTTTTCAATACATTTTTGCAAATATAATGCTCCCCTTGGGTTGGGGAGCATAAAATCAATTATCAACTGTCTGTTTTGGTTCGTCTTCATCTGAGTTGTTGCTCATTGTGGGGATAAAACGTTTAATAAAATTGCCTTTGCCACGTGTTTTGATATAAAAGTAGCCAAGGACAGAGAAAACAACCGCTCCGATAAAGTTGACAAACATATCCTTCATTGTGTCCATCAGCCCTATATCCAGATAACCGCCCACATTCAACGAATACTGACCGCCCTCCACAGCCTGACCGTTCAGCATAAGCTTGCCGCCCTCAACGATAACATTTTCTATACCGCTGATGGTATAGGCGACATTCTTGCCTGCAGGGTTTAAGTCCACGCTTGAAATGGCAGAAACAACAGTATCCTTTTGCATATCTGTCAGAGTAATAATATCGGCAAAGTGTTCAAAAAATTCCCACAGTACACCTATTGTCATTGAAAAGCAGAATGCGACTATGGCTACAAACAAAGGTGATAATTGGAACTTAAATCTGTCATTTTTGTTCAGTATATCAACCATAGAAAAACCGATTGCCGCCATCAAAAAGCCGTTTAGGGTGTGGAGCATTGTATCCCACCAAGGAAGCTTTAAATAAAAGGCGTTTATCTCACCCAACATCTCCGCCGCAAATATGAATAATATAATAATTACCTCCAAGGTTTGAGGCAACGTAATCTTAAGCCTTGTTTCCACAAAGTTCGGAATAAGGAACAAAACAAGGGTCAAAGCACAAGTAAAGCAGTTTTCGTAATTTCCCTCAATTGCCTGCAATACCAATGCCGCAATTACCAAAAATGTCAATATATAGTATGTTATTGCGGTCACTCTGTTCTTCTTTTTTTTGAAGTTCTCGTGCTTGTAAGTGCGTAATTTTTTTCTGATGCCGCTCCTTATTTTTGGGTCAGATGTTTTAGCCATATAATCACCTTTTTGCTTAAGATTTACATACTCTGATGGAAGGTACGTGAGATAACCTCTAACTGCTGTTCTCTGGTTAAGCGGTTGAAGTTAACTGCATATCCTGAAATTCTGATTGTGAGTGTAGGATATTTTTCGGGATGTTCCATTGCATCTTCAAGGGTTGCTCTGTTTAAAACATTTACATTCAGATGGAAAGCACCCTGCACAAAGTATCCGTCAAGTACAGACACAAGGTTATTTACACGCATATCCATATCCTTGCCGAGAGCGTCGGGAATAATCGAAAACGTGTTTGAAATTCCGTCCTGACAGCAAGCTCTGTATGGGATTTTTGCCACAGAGTTAAGTGAAGCAAGAGCACCACTTGCATCTCTGCCGTGCATAGGATTAGCACCCGGTGCAAGAGGCTGACCTGCTTTTCTTCCGTCAGGTGTAGAACCCGTCTTTTTGCCGTATACCACATTTGATGTAATCGTGAGTACCGACAATGTATGCTCTGCATCTCTGTAAGTGGGGTGCTTTTTAAGCTCGGAGCTGAATTTGTTTAAAACCTCAACGGCTATGCTGTCAACTCTGTCATCATCATTTCCGTATTTGGGGAAGTCGCCGTCTACCTCGAAATCAACAGCGATGCCGTCTTCGTTTCTGATTGGCTTAACAGTTGCATATTTGATAGCAGAGAGAGAGTCGGCAACAACCGAAAGTCCTGCAACACCAAATGCCATAAAGCGTTTTACCTCTGTATCGTGTAATGCCATCTGACCTGCCTCGTAAGCATATTTATCGTGCATATAATGAATGGTATTCATTGTGTTTACGTATAACTCCGCAACTTCCTCCATACATTTAAAATATGCAGCTTTTACCTTGTCGTAGTCGAGAACCTCGTCATTCATAGGAGCTGTGTTTTTAAGAACTTTTATGCCCTTCTTCTCATCAACGCCGTCATTGATAGACATAAGAAGAGTTTTGGCAAGGTTGACTCTCGCACCGAAGAACTGCATTCTGTGTCCGATTTCCATTGCTGAAACACAGCAGGCGATTGCGTAATCGTCACCATATATAGGACGCATACAGTCGTCGTTTTCATATTGAACGGAGTCTGTATTTATACTTACCTTTGCACAATATTTCTTAAAATTCTCAGGCAAGGAGTTGCTCCAAAGAACTGTCATATTCGGCTCGGGAGCAGGGTCAAGGTTGGTAAGTGTGTGCAAAAATCTGTATGAGGACTTTGTAACAAGGGTTCTGCCATCCTCTGCCATACCGCCGATTGACTCGGTAACCCAGGTGGGGTCCCCCGAAAACAGCTCGTTATACTCAGGTGTACGCAGGTGGCGAACTATTCTCAGCTTAAGAACAAGCTGGTCGATAAGCTCTTGAGCGGTTTCCTCATCAAGTATGCCCTTGCTCATATCTCTTTCGATATAGATATCAAAGAATGTGGAATTTCTGCCGAAGGACATTGCGGCACCATTGTTTTCCTTAACTGCGGCAAGGTAGCCGAAGTAGGTGAACTGTATTGCCTCTTTGGCTGTCTGTGCAGGCTGAGAAATATCAATGCCGTACTTCATCGCCATTGACTTCATCTCATTGAGAGCACGTATCTGCATACGAATTTCCTCACGGGTGCGGATAACACTCTCGCTTGCAGGGAGCTTTTCTTTCTCGTCAAAATCTGCCTGCTTTTTCTCTATAAGATAGTCAATGCCGTAGAGGGCAATTCTGCGGTAATCGCCGATAATTCTGCCTCTGCCGTAAGCATCGGGCAAGCCTGTCATAAGTCCGACAGTTCTCGCACGTCGCATATCTGATGTATATGCATCAAACACACCGTCATTGTGTGTTTTTCTAAACTCCATAAAATCCTTTTTGCGGTCGGCATCAAGCTCATAATTATATGATTCAAGTGCCTGATTGACCATTCTCATACCGCCGTAAGGGTTTACAATTCTCTTAAGGGGTGCATCTGTCTGCAAGCCTACGATTGTTTCGTTCTCCTTATCAATATAACCGGCATCAAATCTGTCAATACCCGAAAATATCTCTGTTTCAACATCGAGGACACCCTTGCGAAGCTCCTCAAGCACAAGGCTGTTAATCTTACTGTGTACTTTTTTTGTTTTTTCCGTTGGTGGAGCAAGAAAGCTCTCATCTCCCGTATATGGTATATAGTTAAGCTTGATAAAATCTGATACGTCTACCGTATCACACCATTTTCCTGTTTTAAAACCTTCCCAAGCGCTGTTTGACATAGCTGTACCTCCGTCTTATATTTTTAATGTAATACATTATATTGTGTTAGCATTGAAATAATATCACAATATATACAATTTTTCAAGAGTAAATATAAAAAGAAATGTTACAATTATGTTACAATTTACCTCAAAGATGTGAGCGTGCATAATTTCCGTTGACATATTTGTTTTTTTATTGTAAAATTAGTAAAATATTAAAGAAAATACATACAGAGAGAGTTTAAGATGAAAAGAAAAATCACAGAGATATCGGTATATGAATTTTTTATGTGTATGTTTGTAATAACAATACACCTTATGTCAGAGGGCGTGGAGCAGTTTACCAGGTGGAGTGTATCCTCCATTGCTTTTATGACTATTACAAAGATGATTACCTTTGCCGTTCCCGGCTTTGTTTTTACGAGTGCCATTAAGCTTTTTTATAACTATGGTGACAAAAAGCTGAACTATCCCAAATTTTTGTTGGGACGTCTGCTTAAGATTTATGTGCCATATGTTATTGCTGTGTTGATTTATTATCTTGTATTTGTATTCGTTTTAAAGCTGGAGGGCTACGAGAGCTTTGAGTTAAAACAATTGGGAAGCTACATACTCACAGGCGATATATCGGCACAGTTCTATTTTGTAATACTGATTGTTCAATTTTATATTTTGATGCCCCTGTGGGTGCTGATAGGCAAAATAAAGTCAAATATATTCGCTGTGGCTATGCTTGTGGTATCGCTTGCCGTAACCATTCTGTCACGTCTGTATTTTCCGCAGATTGCCGCCTCGGTCTTAGGCTGGGCAGGCTCTGTCAATCTGCCCTTTGACAATCCGCTAAGGGATTATGATACTGTCAATAATCTTGTTCAGCTTGCCACATACACAAACAAATCACTTACATCATACCTTGTATTTTGGGTTAGCGGTATGTATATCGGAATGAATTACGACAAGTTCAACGAAGTCATAGATACTGCAAAGCCTGTTTTGTATATCGGTTGGTTGGTACTCACCGTTGCCCATTGTATATTGTCTTATATGAAGCTGTGCGGAATTATAAGATATACCTATGAACCTGTTATTGTAGTCCTGTTCTGCCTGTTTGCAATATTCGGCTTTTATATATACGCAAACAATCTTACCATATCTCTTGAAAAAAGAGGAAAGGGTTTTCTGTCAAGTATTGCAAATGCATCATATGATATATATTTGATACATTGCCTTGTGATAACAGTTGTGTATTATTATATGAAACAAGCCGATATCGACGGAATTATGACAAGATTTTGGATATCGGCAGGTATAACATATGTATTTTCAATAGTATTTTGTGTAATTGAGGCAACCTTCCAAAACAATATGCGTATGAAGCACAGAAGAAAATCAGCAGAAAGTGCCCGCAAGGCGGCCCGTAGAAAACGCTATTTGTAGGTTGAAGCCTCCCGTCAGTGCATCCACGTCTATGATTTCGCCTGCAAAGAACAGTCCGCTTATGATTTTAGACTCCATTGTTGAGGGATTAATCTCTTTGACGTTAATGCCGCCGGATGTGATTATTGCTTGCTCAGGTGGACAAAAACCCGTTACGTGTAATTGAATATTCTTTATAAGCTCCGTAAGCCGCAATCTTTCCTGATGGGTGACGGAGTTTACTTTTTTGTGTGGTTCTATCTCTGCAAGGCTTATCATAACAGGAATTAAGGCTTTTGGCAGCAGCATATCCAAAGCATTTATTAGGTCCTTGTTCTGATACTGAGCAAAATCACGTAAAATTCTCTCGTCAAGCTGTTTTTCGCTAAGTGCCGGCTTTAGGTCAAGGGATATGGTATAGCTGTCTGTTGCCATATTTTTCAAATATGCACTTGCACTTAAAATAACAGGACCTGTTATTCCGAAATGGGCGAACATCATTTCGCCAAAGTCTGTATATACCTTTTTGCCATTTTTGTTCTTTACTGTGACTGCAATATTTTTGAGGGTAAGCCCCGAAAGCTCACCGCACCAATTCTCTGAAACAGTGAGTGGCACAAGGGAAGGGCGTAGGTCAACAATGGTGTGTCCCAAATCCTCGGCAAAGGTATAGCCGTCACCTGTGGAGCCTGTGGCAGGATAAGAAATTCCCCCTGTGGCAAGAATAACACTATCCCCACCGATAAAACCCCCTTTGGAGCATCTGACGCCTGTGACTGTCCCTGAGTCAGCAAGTATCTCGTCAACTGTATCGTTAATTATTTCAACATTGTTATCTATAAGATATTTACGCATAGCGTCTACAATGTCAGAACTTTTGTCGGAGTCGGGAAACACACGTTCTCCCCTTTCAACCTTAGTCCTTACTCCGAGGTTTTCGAAAAAGGATATGGTTTGAAAGTTGTCAAAATTGTAAAAGGCACTATATAAAAAACGGCTGTTGGTCACAACATTTTTAAGCAATGTATTAACGTCGTCACAGGCGTTGGTTAAATTGCATCTGCCCTTTCCCGTAATCATTATCTTTCTGCCAAGACGATTGTTTTTCTCTATTAATTTAACCTTCAAGCCTCTCTCGGCTGCCGTACCTGCCGCCATCATTCCTGCGGCTCCTCCGCCGATAACTATAATTGTTTTGTTCATAATATTCATTCTTTCTGTATTTTATTAGCTCCCTTGTATGCGGCACAAATCACAATAATTCTAATTAACCATTCATCATATTTTGTAGGGCAGGGGCTTGCTCCTGCCGAATTGCAATGGAACACCGCCCTCATCTTCCCGTTCTTTATATTCAAAATAATTTTATTGAATGATTGCCCAAAGCCCACACAGTTGCCAAGCCCAACTGCAACGTAAAAATTATTTTGAATTTATCGGCTCCCTTATGTATTGTAGGGCAGGGGCTTGCTCCTGCCGAATTTGAATTTATCGGCTCCCTTGTGCATTGTAGGGGACGATGCCCACATCGTCCCGCTCATTAAAAATTATTTTGAATTCATCGGACTGAGGGATTGCTTTTTTAATATAACATATTTTTTGATTTTGGTCAAATATTATGCTGTTTTTCAATAAAATTCATATAAAATACAATATAAGATAAAAAAGACTTGATTTTTTTAAATTTTTAGTATACAATATTAAATAACGAATTATGGATAAAAACTTAAGGAGGTTTTCACCGATGATAAGTGCAGGTGATTTTAGAAACGGACTCACATTTGAGTTTGAAGGAAATGTATATCAGGTTGTTGAATTTCAGCACGTTAAACCGGGAAAGGGTGCGGCTTTCGTCAGAACAAAGATGAAAAATGTTATTTCGGGTGCCGTTGTTGAACGTACATTTAACCCAACCGAAAAGGTAGAGCAGGCTCGTATCGAGCGTAAGGATATGGAATATCTTTACGAGGATGGCGGTCTTTACTACTTTATGGACCAGGAAACATATGAGCAGACACCTCTCAGCGAAGAACAGTTGGGCGATGCTCTCAAGTTCATTATGGAGAATATGACGGTTAAAATCCTTTCTTACAAAGGAAACGTATTTGCCGTTGAGCCTCCTACAAATGTTGAGCTTAAAGTTATTGAAACCGAGCCCGGCGTTAAGGGTAATACCGCAACTAATGTTACAAAGCCCGCTAAGGTAGAGAGCGGTGCTGTTATTACAGTTCCTATGTTTGTTAATGAGGGTGACGTTATCCGCATTGACACAAGAACAGGTGAATATCTCGCAAGAGTTTAGTTCCCGTTGTATATTAACCTGCTTAAATAATTTATGCCGATGCAGGACGGCGGAATGGAGATTATTATGTCAGAACTTACAAATCGTGCTTCCTACCTTAAAGGTTTGGCAGACGGACTTAATCTTGATACCGAAAAGGCTGAGGGAAAGCTTATAAACGAACTTATCAACCTTGTATGCGATATGTCAGACGAGCTTGAGGCTCTTGATGATGAGCAGGCTTTTGTTGCCGATAAGATTGACGAGATTGAAGACGTTATCGAGATAATGGGCGACGAAATTTATGCAGATGATTGTGACTGTGATGATGAGGATTTATACACAATTGTTTGCGACAAGTGCGGTGCGGAAATCGACTTCACCGATGAAGATATCGACGATATCGTAACAGGTGATTTTGTATGCCCTGATTGCGGCGAGGTTATAGAACTTGACTTTGACGAATGTGATTGCGGTTGCGACTGCGGCTGTGATTGCGAATAATATTTGTTTTACTGCAAATATAAACCTTCCTGTATATTTATGGGAAGGTTTTTTTATTTAATTGTTTTTACAGATAAAGACGATGCAACATATTTGTGACTACAAAAATTTTCGCATATGCGTCAGGGCGTTTTTTTCAAGGCGTGATACCTGTGCCTGTGATATGCCGATTTCCGTTGCAACCTCCATTTGAGTTTTGCCCTTAAAAAAACGCAGAGTTAAAATGTTACGCTCTCTGTCGGACAGCTTACTCATTGCCTCTTTTAATGAAATTTTTTCAAGCCAGGAGTCGTCTATGTTTTTCTCATCTGCAATCTGGTCCATAACAAAGACGGCATCACCGCTGTCGTGATATATAGGTTCCTGCAGAGAAACAGGGTCTAAGATAGCATCTAAGGCGATTGCAATATCCTCACGGGGAACATCCATTTCCTTGGCAATTTCATCTATGGTCGGTTCCTTGCCGTTTTTAGCTGTCAGCTGTTCCTTTATGGCAAGTGCCTTATATGCCGTATCACGGATTGAACGGCTCACACGAATTGAACTGTTATCTCTCAGGTATCGGCGTATTTCGCCTATTATCATAGGTACAGCATAAGTGGAAAATTTTACCTCGTGGGATGTATCAAAATTATCCAATGCTTTTATAAGCCCGATACAGCCTATCTGAAACAGGTCGTCTATGTTTTCGCCCCTGTTATTAAAGCGTCTTAATATGCTTAACACGAGACGAAGGTTTCCGTAAATGAATTTTTGTCTTGCTTCTGTGTCACCGTTTTTTATTTTTTCAAACAGCTCCGCTTTCTCTGCCTCAGAAAGAACAGGCAGTTTAGATGTGTTTACACCGCAAATTTCAACTTTATTTGTCATATGCTTTCTCCCCGTTGATTTGTACTCTAGGGTGAGAGCACAAATCCGAACCTGCCAAAAACAATTAATTTAGGCATCTTTCGGCTTGTCGTCTTTGATAGGCGTTCACCCTACTGTATAAAGTATTTGCTGTGCATTGTTTTTTATACTGTCAAAGATTGATAACAATAGTCGCATTATGTAAGGAACGGACTCAGCCGTTCCTAATATTTTTGTTATCTTACGATAACCATTTCTTTTACCTGGTCCTGATAAATTCTCAAGAACAGACGTGCCTCGTTGCCCTCTTCATAAATCTCAATATCAGATGCGGATACCACCTGAATATTGCTTGTATTTCTTGAGGAATCATAGAGGTAAACTATGGCATCCCCTGTTGCAAAGTTACGAATTTCACTGTTGACGCTTACGTTTACGCTGCCGCTGAACTTCTTGGTAACCTTTCCGTAAACAGTCGTTAAGTCGTCTGTGATATTATTCATAAATTCTGTGTTCTTCGCTCTGCTGTCAAAAAGGAGAGTTATTCCGTCAATTTCACCTGCACTGTTGGTGCGGTATTGGATTATATCGCCCTTTTCAAGCAAGGTTGTTGATGCGCCTTCTGTGGTCTTTCTCAAAACTGTCTTGTCGTATGCCAAAATGTTTTTCTCTTCTCCGCTCTGCCAGCCGTACAGCTTATCGGTTGTCTCGCCGTTTTCATTCTGAGTTTCGCTGAGATGGTCAACCACCATAATCGGAGACTCTGCGGCTGTTGTTCCCGTTGAGCTTGTGATGATTATTACCTTTGCAAGATAGTTCTCCTGCAAATCGTAAACCATTGCGTTGTAGCTTGAGTCGTTTGATAAAGAGTTCTTTGTTCTGATAGAATATTTTGTTGTGTCCTTATCGGCACTTGCAGGAATGTCAAATATAATAGTGTTTGCATCTATTCCCACATTGCCGAGCTTTGAAGATGCACTCTTGTAAATCATATCGTTTTTCTTTATATTCAAGGTAAATACTCCCTTGTTGGGTGCACCTGTGCCTGTGCCGTCGGTTGCTGTTTCAATAGCAGTGATTTCACCCGAGCTATTTGTTTCGTATACTATCAGCTGAGGTGTTACGCTGCCCGAAGCTTGCAGAGCCCCTATGACCTCAGATGCCTTCATTGAATACGATTTGTTAAGACGCATTCTCTCTGTGCTTGTCAAAACAGATGTTTCGCCGCTGGAAGTGTAAATCTTAAACTGTCCTGTTGTTTCAAAGCCGTCATTCATTGCCGCATCCACAAGGTATGCATACTTCTGAGCCGCCTCTGTTGCAACTGTTGCATTTTCGTCAACTGCCGCTATATTTCCCTCTATATCCAAATAGAAGGTTCCTCTGTCACGGAGGTTGATATCGTTAGGATAGCTTGGTGCCTTCTTGTAGAGGTCGGTGCTGCTTCCTATTCTGTAACCCTTGTCCGTAACCTCGGTGATTGTTCCGTTTACAGAGGCATCGGATACATAGGCTTTGATAAGCTGTTTGTCATCACTGATTGTATAGGATATAACATTCCATTCCTTTAAGTCGGCAATGTTTATGCTGTGTCCGTCTTTGGTAAGAGTGAACATAATTTCCGCATTATCCTTGTCGAGGACAAGAGAGCCGTTGAGATACTTGTCTGTTATTCTGCCCGTTACTGTGGAAACGGTATCCACAACTATATTCGTAAAGTGGTTTACAAATACAATGTCATAAATTCCGTTTGTGTTTGAGTCAAGAAGGATTATATTACCTGATGACGGCTTCATTTGTTCATTGGTAACGCCCTCCTTATACTTTCCGTTATAGATATAAACTGCATCTCCGGCAATTTGAGCTGTCTTGGTGTTTCTGTCTGTGTCATTTGCCCAATATTCAAATGTCTTTGTTGCGTTTGCGTCACCTGTAACAGAAACAATATCCTTTGCAGGAACAGCAACCGATTTATTCTTGTTGGATTGCGGTCTTACGTCTATAAGAGTTTTTTCGTCTGTTGTCTTGTCAATTCTCGCATAGTATAATACGTTATAACCCAAGAGGTTTCGAGCTTCGCTTTCGCCCTCTAAGAAGATTTTGTTGTCAATCTGTATTCTGTCCTCTGAGGTTGTACTTCCGCCTGTCAGAGTTGTCTCACCCGTACCTGTAATTTGTCCATAGCCTTTTTCTACGTTTAATTTGTCATATAATAATGTTTTGTCCACAACTTCATATTTAACATCTGTTCCGTATGTGACCTGTTCCATAAGGTTCACTGTTAGAGCGTTAAATATAAGCTGTGCTATATCGCCTCTTGTTGCAGGTTCTGCTGTTGCTCCGTCAATTCCGCGGAGAAGCTGTTTAGAAGATGCGATATACATATATCCCGCAGGATAACCGCCCTTGTCAGCCGCCGCCGGTTCATAACCCAATGCACGGACAACGATTGTTGCCGCCTCCTGCAAGGTTACAGGGTCATCAGGTCTGAATCTGCCGTCATCATCACCGATTACCATAACCTGTTGGTCGGCAACATTGATTGCTCCTGTTGCCCAATGGTCAGCGGGAACATCAGGGAAACGAGTGCTGCCGTTTGAATTGATTGCCACATCCTCAAGTCCCACAGAGTAAACAGCAACCTTTGCCATCTCACTTCTGATTATATTGTCGCTTGGTCTGAAGGCACCATCCTCTGCATCGCCGACCATAATACCAAGAGCACCGAGAAGCTCAGCCGCCTCCTCGTATTTTGTGCCGGCAATATCGGGAGCAAGGCTCACAGTTCTTGTGCTGTACCTTGACAATCCCGGGATTTCGTCAATTGGCGTTGATGCCATACCGTTGTTCTTTGAATTGTTTTCATCTACGTTTGCATTATTATCTGTCATAACTCCGCCTTCGTCGCCACTGCCCTCTGTGGGCGGTGTAACAGTTGACGTACGCGGCGATGCTTTGCCTGATTGCTCTGATGTCAGGTAATCAGACGAGGCATCTGCCCCGATGGCTTCGTCACTTGCGGATGCCGTTGTAATCTCGTCATCCAATTGATAGCCTGTTGCGGATACTCCTGTTATTCCTGTTATAAGAAAACAGAAAACCAAAAACAGGGGAATAATTCTTTTCGCCATAATGTTTCCTCCTATTAAATTTTTTTAAATCTTTCTTTTTTCTATTTAGAAGTTTTTGTTATTCACGCTGTTATTTTGTGCTGTATACTAAAAAATAAACCGATAATATTATGGTATGTATGCCAAAAAAAGTATTATGTAAAAATTTTTTTAAAATTTAAATTTTATGGTTGAATTATTACAATATGTATGGTATAGTATTAATATCAAGCTGAATATGATGTGGTATTTGGGTTAAGTAATATTTTCAGGAGGAATAAAGATGA
>CADAVS010000013.1 GCA_902791425.1 uncultured Ruminococcus sp. | reverse complement strand
GCAGGCAAAAAGCTTCACGTGGTTGATGAACGTATAATGAAGGATGCGGAAAAAGTCATCTGCGACGAAGCATCATATTCCCTCGGCATAAGTCGAGACGGGGCATTGTCTTACATACACGATATATTGGGGTACGGAATATAAAGATAGCGTGACATATGCGGAGTGTTCTTTAGAACGCTCCGCAGTTTTATATTTAAAAAATAGCACTTGAAAAATAATAATATTATGGTACAATAATGATGTAGACACAACAGTGTTTATATAAAAAATTTATTTTAAGGAGTATTGCTGTTTGAAGAAAAACAACACCTTGGAGATTGTAGCCTAATCGGGAGGTTTGGCAAATACATTCTCGCACAAGTCTCCCCGTATTGAAGTCAACAATCATCAGGAGGAAAAATAATGAATAAAAATGACTATATTATTCGCCTTGAAGCTGAGGCGGATTACAATAATACTGAAAATCTTGTAAGAGAGGCATTCTGGAATGTTTATCGTCCGGGCTGTCTTGAGCATTACGTTCTTCACGTTTTGCGTAATGACCCTGCGTTTGTGCCTGAGCTTGACTTTGTTACGGAGAAAGACGGCAAGCTTATCGGTCAAAATATGTTTATGCGTGCTGAAATCAAGGCAGATGACGGCAGAATAATTCCTATTATGACAATGGGTCCTATCGGAATTTTGCCTGAATATAAAAGGCAAGGATACGGCAAGGCATTGCTTGACTATTCTCTTGAAAAAGCGGCGGAAATCGGCGCAGGTGCAGTATGCTTTGAGGGTAATATCCAATTTTACGGCAAAAGCGGTTTTCGCTATGCGTCAGAGCTCGGTATTCGATATCACGGGTTGCCTGAGGGGGAAGATGCGTCATTCTTTTTGTGCAAGGAATTGATTTCGGGATATTTAGATGGTATCACAGGCGAATATGCGACACCAAAAGGATATTTTGTAAACGAAGCCGATGCGGAAAAATTTGATGCAGATTTTCCGCCAAAACAAAAGCTGAAACTACCCGGACAGATTTTTTAGGTTATTGTAAAAAGCATACCGACAGGAAATTTGCTTCCTGTCGGTATACTTGTATTATCCAAAAAATTCTGTTTTATGCGTTCTTTATATCGTTGTTATCTGCTGTTGGGTGGTCTTGCCTGTAACTGTATAAAGAGTCATAAGCCTCCAACTCAGCCAAGCTTAGCGGTATGGTCTGCATAAGTCCGGTGCTGTCTGTGGCAGATGCGGTCCCGCCCATAAAACAATAGGGAAAAAGAGTCATACCTAAGCCGTCATCTTCATCATAAAAGTTCAGGGATTTGTATCTTTCTTCTTCCTCCCGTTGTATTTCAGGATTGATTTGTTGTTTATTTTTATTTTTCATAATAATCTCCATCCCGCCGACTTGCGTCGGCACAAATAGTTATCAAATTTATCTCCTATCCGCAAGGCAATGGAATAATAAGAGATTATTTCGGCGGTGCAATTTAATCCGCCGGAGGCTAACGCAAAAGGAACTTTCACGTTACCAACTCCTCAATAACTATTGTGAGCATTGAGATTGTATTTATCCTGAAATATTATGGCACAGATATCTTATATATCCATTTCGTTTATCACTGCCTCGGCAATGTCTGCCGCTATACGTACATATTCGCCGCAAGGACGTTTTTTGTAAAAATTTTCAGTCCGAGGTGTAGGAGTGGAGCCTGTGTCGGCAGTTTCGCCCAAAAGCTCTCGACAGACAATTGCACCATTTTCCTCTTTAAATTTTTTTGCCATTTTTTGTATCAAAGCATAATGTGCTTTTTTTGCATCATTGTCGGTAGGGTCGGTATAGCCAAGCTTAAGTCCGGCAACCATAAACATACCGCTTACCGCACCACAGACTTCACGCATACGTCCCATTCCTCCCCCAAAGGAGGAGGCAATTTTCAACGCTGTTTCGCGGTCTAAGTTTAATTCGTCGCAAAACGCCCCGATTACCGCCTGAGAACAATTATATCCTTCTTTAAATAATTTTTCTGCTTCTGTTCCCTTACTCATATTCTTTCCTCCGATAATTATTTTATTTAAAATTTTAAATATCCCAAAGGCTACCTTGTGTGTGGTACAAATTACTAATCCGAATTTTTTTAATGAATACTTGCCCTTCGCCCATTTGTGATGGGTGGATTTGTATTCTACTTAAATCTACATTTATTTTACCTCAAACCCGGTGGTTTGACAAGTAAAAATAAAAAATATTACAAAGTTCATATGTATAGCGTGAAAATTCTTGACTTATACAAAAAAATATGATAGAATAGTTAGCGTTATATGAATAATGTTTGCACCCTTGGCGGAATTGGCAGACGCGCATGGTTCAGGTCCATGTGAAAGCAATTTCATGGGAGTTCAAGTCTCCCAGGGTGCACCAAAAAAACGACTTGTTTCGGCAAGTCGTTTTTCTATGAAATAAATAATAATGATACGTGGACTTATTATGATTAAATGAAAAAATTTTAATTTTAGCTATATACATAAATTCAAAGGCGACAGAGTTGAAACAGCCAATACTATTGTCGCATTTCTAATCGTTGTACTGTCCTTATATTTTGATAAGTCCGCACTTGTCAGGCTTTCCAATATCATTTAAAACTATTTTACACTTTTTATGGGATGTCTTATGATGGTTCTCTGTTTTTCAGGTGCTGTTTTTCTTGCATCAGATAAATAAATCTCGTGGTGCAAGCGGGTTTTAGATATATCATTTTCATATCCGTTCTTTGCTAAAAAATCATCCATCAAAGCGACCGTTTCAGGCTCATCATCAAATGAACCGATATGCATAATCTGAACACAAAGACCTTCTTCGAGCGTCAAAAATTCAGCAGATGAACAATCTATCTTTTTCTTTTTACTTGCCATATCGACTGCCCATTTAAAATCCTTTTCGGTCACAAAATCAGGCAGACGAATAACAGAAATCCAATTAAATGTAGATTTGTCGGTATAGTCCGCACCATCAACCCCATCTTGCCACCAGAAGCTCTCAAGAGGCGGCACAACATAATCAAAAAAGCCTTCGATTTTATAATCTGTCCTATAACTCATTTTGAGTGTATATGCAACAGCATACAGAACTCCTATGGCTCTTTGATATGCTCCGCCCTCAATATTGGGATTTCCCTTGCCTCTTACTGCAATGTAATTGGTTTTTTGAACATCTACTATTTCCTGTTTGTTTTTTGCCGCATATAATTCTCTATACTCTTTCTTAAAATCAAATGCCATGTTTCGCACCGCCTTACTCTATTGGGAGTTGAATTTCAGTGAGCCACTCCTCCTGAGAATCTTTATTCCAAATGCCGTCAATATAACATTCTCTGGAAAGTTCCGTCACCTTGTAGCCATTATCCTCTGCATACTTCATAATAAAAGCATATGCCTCACCGATATTATCATAAGATCCCTTATGGAATATGCTCAACACCTTAGTCCTCGGAATTTTTTTGAATTTGATATTCGCATTTTCCTTTCCGAACTCACATACCGCCTCATTGTGTCTTATTAATACATCTGTATCCTTATGCTCTTTGTCAAGATACTCACAAAATTCGTAGGGCGGTTCTGTGCATTTGAGATTGGGATTAAGCTCCATACATTCTTGCCCGATTGCAGGGATAACCTGCATCATATCTGAATATTTTTGCAGTCTGACCTCTGAATAATAAACAATGGTCTCCGGTATTTCTTTTACTGTTACTTGGTATTTCATCTCTTCATCCTCCAAAATATGATTTATTATGGAGAGGCGGACATCAATTTTTTCTTTTTCTTCTTGTAGGGCAATCGCCTTTTTGCGAAACACTTTTTTTGCATCTTTTCCCAAAAGAATTGCTTTGATTTCATCAATAGATAAATCAAGCTGTCTGTACGATTTGATTTTTGCCGCATCTTTAAGCTGATAGGTTTCATATAACCGATACCCCGTAAATTTATCAACAGACGCCGGGATAATAAGTCCCTCTTTTTCGTAAAACCTGAGTGCTTTTACCGTTAGATGTGACAGCTTTGAAAATTCACCTATTTTAAGCATATGATGTTACCTCCTTTCCATATTTCACATTATATAACCTACCCTAAGAGGAGAGTCAATACCTTTTTGGGATATTTTTCAAATCAACAGTTGTGTCAGCGTGGGTGCAACCTACTTTACGCATTGTTTCTGAGTAACTGTTTTTTTAATGTCTTACCAGATTTTCACACGTTCGTCCTCCGGTACATACATTCCATCACCCGTCTTTATATCAAAGGCTTTATAAAATTCCTCACAATTTACAACAACTCGATTTACACGCAGCTTTTCATCTGAATGCACATCAATCTTTGATGCATAATCTGCGTATGCCCGTGTTCTTGTACTTGCCCAGGCTTTTGCCATTGAGCGGTAAAGTGCTTTGTAATCAGGATTTTCAAGACCTGCCGCAACCTCTGTAATACACTGGACAGCACCTTGATCAGCCACATTTTCGCTAAGTGTAAGCTTTCCGTTCATTGCAATACCCGGTACGCTTTCGCAGCCGTCATAAAAAGCTTCCATCTTTTCGCACAGCTTTTCAAATGCTTCATAATCCTCAGGTGTCCACCAATCTGTTGCGTTGCCGTTTTCGTCAAACTTGGCTCCGTTATTATCAAATGCGTGCGTGATTTCGTGTGCAATAATATATCCTATACCGCCAAGATTTTCCTCATATGACGCATTTACATCATACATTGGCGGCTGAAGTATCGCAGCAGGGAAGGTGATGTCGTTTGAGGTAGCACTATAGCAAGCGTTTACGGTATACGGGTACATTTCCCATTTGGTTTTGTCAACAGGTTTGCCCTGCAAATTTGATAATTCTTTTTTAGAGCCTTCAGCAATGGAGAGCATATTTTCAAAATAGCTTCCGCCCTCAGACGAAGATTTTATCTGAACCTCATCAAGATATGTGTCCCACTTATCAGGATAGCCGATTTTGATTTTCATTGCATCAAGCTTGCGGATTGCTTTTTCCTTTGTAGTATCACTCATCCACGTTAAATTACCGATACGCTTTTTATACACAGCGATAATATCCTGAACCATTTTCAATACGTCTTGTTTTGCCTCCTCGGTAAAATATTTTTCAGCATATATTTCACCTATATAATCAGGCATAACGCTTGAAACAGTAATCGCCGCACGCTCCTCATCGGAATATGTTCCCGAAATCCCCAAAAATTCCTGATTAAATACATTTGACGCATCAACAAATTCAGTATTAAGCGTAGTGCCGTAGCTTAAAATTACCGTAAGCTTTGCCGCTGTTTTCAGCGCATCAATATTTTCATCAGTCAGAAGATGTGCAAATTCCTCGGTTAAGCCCACATCCGTGATAAGAAATTTATCCTCTTTTTTTATGCCTGATGCAGTCAAGAGCTTTTCGGTATCAACAACCGGAAAAAGTGTCTGTATTTCATCAAGGGTATATGTGTTGTAAAATTTATCCACATCTCCCATATCCTCGGTGTTCAGCATTTTTTCGGCAAGGCTCTTTTCAAAATTATAAAATTCCTCAAGCTGAGCATCAGTTACCTCCTCGCCTGCAAGCTCCATAACCGTTTTCAGATATTTAATATATGCGGCTTTTTGTGTCTCTGTTCCCGAAAGATAAAAATCCTTTGTCATATTCGGGTTGTAAACACCGAAAACAGGTATATACTTTGTACTGTCCTTAAAATCAATCGTAAGACTAAAAGCGGTAAAGGGTGCACAGTACAGCTTTTCCATAAGTGTGTTCTGAACATTCATAAGCTCCGTAACATTATTTGCTTTGTCTATCATTTCAAGGTACGGCACAATCGGTGCAGCACCTATTTTATTACGACTTTCAACATCTAAAATATTGTTATAAAGGTCTGCAATTTTCTGCTCCTTTGTGCCTTTTTCCCATTTTCCCGATATAACCTCTTTTATTATTTCATTAACCTGTGCGGTGCTTTCATCCTGCAAATCAAACAGAGTTCCCGCAAGCACACGCCCGGGCTTTATTTCAAGGGTGCTGAGCGCAGCTTTATTGACCGATGCATAAAAATCGTCCTTTTCGTTTGTGCCATATAAAGCATACACACGCTGTATAAACAGATTCATCTGCTCCTTTGTTACATCATCACTCGGAGAAAAAACACCCTCTGCCGTTCCTGCCGCTATCCCTGCGTCAAGCACAGGCTGAAGCTCCGCCTTTGCCCATTCGGGAATATCGGTGAAATTATCGCTTTTAAGGGCAACACGTGCGTTATGCCCCGTAAGCTCAGGGAGTGTCCCAAACGCACGACTAAGCATAACAAGTGCCTCAGCACGATTAATGTTCCAATCCTCGTGAAGCACACCATCGCCGCCGTAGCCCTTGATGATGTCACCTCTCTCGACAGACGGATTGTAGTCGTCTGCCGCAGAAAGCAGCATATCCGCAACCTCACCTCGTGTCGCATAATTTTCAGCGGCAAACGCCGTATTTCCCAAAAGCATTGCCGCAGCTAAAATTGTTGTTATAAGTCTTTTTGATTTCATTATAATTTCCTCCTTAATTTTTTAATCAATATGTATCTTTATTATTAACCCTGAATTATAAAATCCACGTAATCAAATCCCATACGAAATGGAAAATTGCAAACACCCCTTTTAATTTACTGCGGATTTCTCGGAATAATGATTGCCGCTATGATATACGCAATGATACCGCTGCCGCCCAGTGCACAAATCACAACCCATCCCAGACGAACAAGCGTGGGGTCAATATCAAAATATTCTGCAATTCCTCCGCATACACCGTCAATCATTTTGTTCTCGTTTGATTTATATAGCCTTTTAACCATTTTCTGAAACCTTTTTATTTTCCTTTCCTATGTAGTACATTTATTTTAAGCTTTCTGCAAGTGCCAAAAACTTCTTTTCGCTCAATATTTCATTTGTCACATATTTACCATTATAAAAAAGAGCATAATTTGTCCAAACCGCCGGGGCATTTTTTGCTTCTTCACAGCAATCAATGCATATTCTTTTAAACGGAATTGCATTTTGGCTTGCACATTCCTCAATGAGCGGACCGTATTTTGCAGTATACGGACAACCTGCTGTGTAGTACAAAACAAAACCTTGCTCCGAAATATGCGGTTTTTTCGCCTGCTCCTTGAATTTAGGAATATCCGCATTTTCATCAAAGGGCAGATAAAACAGTGTAAAAAACGGTTCTGCGTCGTCTGCAATTTTAAACCCTTTATACGCCAAATATTTCGGGTCTGACAAAAACGGCTTTTTCTTCGGTGAAGAAATCACAGTAATACCCTTTTTGCCCTTTGCCTTTGCATCACTAATACACTCCTCAAGCAATTCGTTTGCATAACCGTGTCCCTTTAGCGACCCCGACACCCAAAAGCAGTTAATGTGCATATATCCGTCAGCCTCAATCGGCACCCAAGCATACTCGGCAGGGATATACTCAATAAAGCATTTGCCACGCTGTGTTGATTTTAAAAACACAAGTCCCTCGTCAAGCCGCTCCTTAAGCCACGCTTTTTTTGATGCTACCTGAGGGTCCTTGTTGCTTGAAATGGCACAGCAGATATGCTCACTCTCTATATTTTCCTTTGTTAATTTTATAAATTCTATAATAACTCCTCCTATTGGTCGTTTTTATATCATTTCCCTTACAATACCGCTCTGCTCGATATCGCAAACCGGAATTTTATCTCTTCTTTTTATTCTTTAGACTAACATATATACCGATTGCAATCACAAAGATAACTGCCACTACTACCTCATATTCCATAAGATGCACCTTCTTCACAAATTCCGATTTATATTATTATAGACAGCATATCCAATTATCAAGGAATTTCATCTGTTCTTCTGTATGGAACCAGTGCTCTCCGTTTTTCATAACAGTAAGCGATGCTTTGATTCGATTTGCAAATTCACAAATAGCTTTATAAGATGTCAAGTTGTCTTGTTCTCCATACAGAATGTGGGTAGGAGCTGTCCATACAACAGGGTGTTCTCTCACATAGCACAGGTAGTTCCACGAAAGAGTTTCGCCAAAATCTGTTTGAATTTCTTTTTTGCCTCTCAGCTCATATTCGGTCACCTTTGCCAACATCATCATATCCGTAATCAACTTTTCCATATTCACAATGGGAGAAATAAAATAAGCTTTCTCTATTTGTTTATCTGACAAAGAATTCATTGATAAAAAAGCTCCTATGCTGTTTGCAATCAAAATAACAGAATCATATCCCTTGCTGTGCAAATCATAAAAACAAGAAAACTCATTTTTCACTTCCCACGGGTTTTGCGATTTATAGTCAAAGCCAATAACATCACTTTCGGCAAAGAGAGGCTGATAATGAATCGACTCCTCTGCACTGCCGCCTTTGCCGTGTACATATATGACTAAACGCTTCATTCTTTACCTCCGCAAATTACACTTTATTATTTTAGTAAAGTCTTTATATCCGCCTTACTTAAGCCGTTTTTCTTGCCCTCTGCCGTAAAGCTAATATTACCCATAAATGTATATAGAAATCTTGGGAAAGAGGGTTTTACAAAAATCGTATCTCCAGACCTGCTGTTTTCTATGTCCTCTGCCAATTGTTTAAGTGCCAAATCGACTTTTGCCAAAGGTCCTTTGCCGAGAGGTGCCGCGTGTACCATTCCGCCTGCACCGACTGCCAATGCACGCCCCTTTAAAAGACCGCATTTATCACACCATTTCCATATTATTTTAATTGCAATATTGTTCTGCACATCATCATAAAAGCCATTGTTTACAATCACATAAACTCTGCTCTGTGAAACAACGTTTTCGGCAGTTGTTTTAATCTTTTTAAGGAAAGCCAAAAAATACGCCGGGAGAGAATCGGCATAAAGCGGAAATGAAAATACAATATTTTCTCCGTTTATAAGAGCCTGTAAAAATGCCGCCTCAGAAATTTCGGAAGAGTTCATAATATTATAAATTTCTCCCTTTCCGTTTAGCTTTTCTTTTAAAGCATTAAGAAAATATGTAGAATTTCCGCCATCGTTATGGGGACTTCCGCACAACATTATTGTACTCATAATATTTCACCCCTCAATTCTTCAATTCCGTCAAAGAACTTTACCTCACAGCTTTTTGCACCGAAATTTACCGCATTTGCCTGTGCAAGACTCTCGGCAAGCTGTCTTTCCTCGCTGTCACATTCACCATAAAATAATACTTTCAGCTTAAAGCTATGTTTATAGCGCATTTTATGGTGCATTTCACCGCCGACAATGCGAAAATACGGCAGAACATACGGGATAGAGCGGTCTATTACCGCTTTTATGCTTTCGGAATAACTGCCGAATAAAACGGGACTTATTAAAATCATCTCATCACACTTTGCAATGTATGACGGAATGTCGCTGCATCTGTCACCTATCACACATCTGCCCGGAGTTTTTATCCAGCACCCAAAGCAGCCCATACAAGGCTTTACTATCGGGTTTGCGGAAAACAAAATATCATCTTTTTTCGCCGTCAGCGTTTCGTTTTGTATGTCATAAATAATCAGTCTGCTCAATTTTAACTCTCCTTTATGAAATTACGATTATAAATGCGGCCGCCCACACAAGCGAAATAATTTTATTCCGATAATCTCCTTTTGCAAAAGCTCTTTTCTTTGCAGTGAGGGCATTTTAAATATCTTGTTGTCAGCGTATGTGCTCCCCAAACATATGCGGAAAGTGTAGGCTTAAACCTTTGTCCGCATTTCCTGCATTCATAATCCCCTGCACTGTAATCCATCAGTATCGCCGCTATAAGTGCTATAATAAATGTTATACTGCTGAGTACAACAAGCAAAATTGACCAATCAATCGGTAAAAAATCAAATAATGCTGCACTTAACATAATCAAAATAAGAGATATGAGCAGTATACATACCGATAAAAGAATTTTTGCTAAATTTTTCATATCACATTCACTCCTTTTTCATCAGTCTTTTCCTTAAAAGTGATATTAAGCTCTCCAACACCGCCATCAATTTCAATATTATTTTCGCCTGCACCGTAAACCGAGTCATCGCTCATTTTTCTGCCTGCAAGCCACGCCTCTCCGATGCCTTTGTCAAGACTTATCTTGTAATCATCTTCTTTGCCGATAAGCACAAGATTTGTTTCTCTTACTCCGTAATCAATACTGCTTTTGCCCGAAAGCTCGCTTGTTAAGTTAAGCTCACCTACACCCATATCAATATCCGCATTGCTCAGGTGTCCGTCGCTTATTGTTACACTGCCGGCACCGCCGTCAATTTCTGATTTATAGGCAGCAACAAGTTTTCCTGCCCTGAGCTCCCCTGCACCTAATTCAATATCGAGCATATTTGATGAAAGCTCATCTATTGTAACACTTCCTGCTCCGGCATTTATATCCACATAGTCAAAGATTTTTTCCTTTGGTACTGTGAGAATCACTTTCATACCTCGCGGATTTGAGGCAAATAGCGTTCTTGTTTCACTTATTTTAAGAATATCATCTTTTTCTTCACATTTTAAATACTTGTGATTTGTTTCCACGTCAAATTTATCGCCCATCTTTATTTCCAGCTCTGCCGCACTTAAATTTATGCTGATGCTTGTGAAATCAGTTCCAATAGTATGATTTACTGTTTCCTCTTCTGTGTTTGCCCCAAAAAGATTTGCAACTGTAAACAATGCACCGCATATACCTGTTATAATACTGATACTTAAAAATATCGCAAATGCCATTGCAAGATATTTAATTATTTTTTGAAAGGTTGTCATTTTACATCAACTCCTCCGAAAATACAAGTTCCGTTTAAATAAATTGTATGTAAATTGTCATTTGAATTTTTATGCTTTTTATTGTCAATGCCGCCAAAAAGTGAATTGGAGTTCACCTTGACGTTTACATTGTCGGGGAGAAGAATATCCGCTCCTCCGAAAATACAGCAAGCATTTATTACAGTATCTCCTTCAAAAAATGCATTTCTCAAATCAAGCTTTATTCCGCCGAATATTGCGGTAAGCTCTGCCCCGCGAAAAATCTCATTATCAAAGTTTATATCCTGTCCCGAAAAAGCAGCGAATCCCGTTTTAAAATCATTGCGGTTTGCTTCAATGCTTTTAAATCCTCTGTTTCCGCCAATACCGCCGAAAATCATTTTTATTCCGATTACCGCTATTATAACCGGCACGATAAGCTTCCACACAATATCAAAGTCAATAATGTTCTGACAGGCGAGAAGCAGGAATGCTCCTATTAAAAGTCCTATGATATTGCCTGTTTTATCATTATCGTTAAACAGTCCGATAAAGCTTGGAACAATAATAAACAGAGTCCACCAACCGTCAAAAAATATTTCTATGCTTGTTACTTCAAACGCATTGAGAATCAGCACGGCACTTACCGCAAGCAAAACCAATCCCCATATAATACTGTTAATTCGTTTCATTTTGTTTTTCCTCCTTTTTTCTATACTGATATGTTATCATATAACACTTACGAATAATAGATATATTTTACAGCAAAATGTGTCAGTATTATAGTTTCTCTTTGTCCAGGAATTCTCTTCTGAACTGAGAGGGCGTAATTCCCTCTGTCTTTTTGAACACCTTTGTAAAAACTCTGTAATCGCCATATCCTGTACTCTCTGATATTTCAGTTACGGAAAGCGAAGTGGAAAGCAAGAGCTTTTTGGCTTTTTCTATGCGTATATTCGTAAGATACGCTAAAAATCCAACACCGATTTCGTTCTTAAACAATTGACTGATGTACTGTGGATTTAAGTGAAACTCCTCCGCCAAAACCGATAGGCTTATCTCCTCTGACAAATGCTCCTGCATATACCGCGTTATAGAGGAAATAACACGTTCCTCTCGTTTTTCGGAGTCTGCCTGCGTATTTGCCCTGCTCTCGTATATAGAGATTTTCAAATTATCAATACAACTGCCAAATTCTTCGTAGTTTACAGGCTTTAAAATGTAGTCCGTAATTTGAAGCTGCAAAGCTTTTCGGCAATACGAAAAGTCATCATATCCCGATACTACGATATACGCAATTTGGGGATGCTTTGTACGGCTTACTTCAATAACCTTTAACCCATTCATAATCGGAATGTTGATGTCCATAATCACTATATCGGGAAGAAGTACATCAATTTGTGCCAACGCCTCCATACCGTCTGATGCCTCGCCGACTACCTCACAGCCGTGTGCCTCCCAATCGAACAGGCGTTTAAAACCCTCTCTTATCATTATTTCATCATCCACAAGCAGTACCTTGAGATTTTTCATTTGTAGTCCTCCCGTACAATCGGTAACAGTATGTGAGCGGTTACGCCGCCTTCTGTATTTTCTGTATAGCTCAGTCCATATTCCTTACCGCATAGTAATTTTATACGCTTTTGAACATTTAAAATGCCTATGCTTTCCGTCTTTGCTTTTTCCTTGTCGTAATGCGTAAGCATTTCGTCAACCTTCTTTTTTGCGCCCTCATCAAAACCACTGCCGGTATCCGATACCTCAATTTCAATGCAGTCTTGTTTCCCTCCTGATTTTTCAGCCGTTACAGTTATATTTCCACGATAGCCCTTGTTTTTTAGTCCGTGAAGAAGGCTGTTTTCAATAATAGGCTGAAGAATAAAGTTTGGCACAAGCACATCACTTAAATCGGGGTCAATATCGCAGTTGTATTTTAGCTTAGGATAACGATAACACATCAGCTCCATATATGCATCCGAAAGTGCCGTTTCGTCCTCAAGCATTGTCATTTGTTTATCCGTCTTGATACTAAGCCGAAAGAAGTCCGACAAACGCATCAGCAAGTCGGCAGTTGTTTTATCTCCGCCAAGCTGTGCCTGAATACGGATTGTATCAAGGGTGTTATACAGAAAGTGAGGGTTTACCTGACTTTTTAAGTAAAGCATTGACATTTTTTGCTCCGTAAGCTCCGCACGAAGAACATCAGGATTTTCAAGGGTCAAATAAAAGGCAAGGGTCATAAGGGTAATTCCCATACCGGAAATCAGCAAAGTAGGAATTATTGCTTGTAAAACCAACACTATACCTTCAATTATGAGTGCCACACCGATTGCCGCTTTCTTTTTCAGGTCAATTTGTCTGCGGTTTTTGAGTAGCAGCCACAGGCATAGAAGCAAATAAAATGCAACGCTTATGTAGCATGCAAACACGTAAATACCATACGAATAATTCCCCTTTTCCGTGATCGTATACTGAATGGGCAAAATCATTATAAGAAATTCTGCTATTATCAAATATATTTTTGCCACAAGGTGAAAGCGTACAGGCTTTTTTGTTTCCTCCTCAACCAGAATGGAAATGTATCTGTAAAACAAATATACAACTATCACCATACTTGCGATAAACATCCTATGTAGAATTTCATTTAAAACAGGCGGTACTGTTTCCAAGTGATTTACCGTATAAACGGTTGCGGCATCAAATGCAAGGTGCAGCGGTGTTATAATCAGCAATGCCGAAAAGGTTTTGTGTAGCGGTGTGGTTCGTTTGTCTGCACCAAAATATACAAACCCAACAAAAACCAAAACTAAAATCAAAGCTATTTCCATCCTCATCATATGTGTTCACTCCCTTAGTAAAACCGAATCGTAATCTGTATTCTCGCCCTATGTATTTCCTTAATCTTTTTACTGAATTTTGTCTTTATTATACATTTTTCAATTAAAAGTTTATATAGTGTTTTTATATGATAATGTGTCAGAATTATACTATAAATATTATCAAAAATATTTTTAAAAGTCAATTATCAAGGAAACACCTACGCTTTTACACAAGAACTTTAATTTTACATAATAACCATTATTTCAATATTAATTGACAAAATCTCATAAACACTGTATAATATATCACATCTGTAAAGGAAGTGATTTTTATATGGCTGAACCGGAGACAATAATCGAAAACAAGGAACCGGCAGAGGAGAAAAGTCTAAGTGAAAAGGCTATTGAGATAAAAAATATTCAAGACCGTATGGAAAAGCGAAGGGAGAAAAGACACAGAAATAAAATAATTTCTGTTGCGGTGCTTTGTTCTATCGCTGTTTTAGGATTATATTTCGGCGGTGTAAAATTTTATGACAATCATTTTTGTCCGGGTACCATAATAAAAGGCATCCACTGTTCCAATATGACCTTGGATGCGGCAGAAGAAAAGATAGCCCAACGTATCAGCGATTATAAATACTATGTTAAAACAAAAAGCGGAACAGAAGAAATTATCGGCAAGGATATAGAGCTCAGTTGCAACAGCAGTGAGGCGGCAGCTGATGTTATGCGGAGGCAAAATCCGTGGATATGGTTTTTAAGTGCCGCTATTCAGGATAATAACATTTCTTTGGAGGTATCTTATAACGAAGAATTGCTGTACAATAAGTTTAAAGCTTTGTCCTGCGTTCAGGAAACAGAAGCGGAAATAAGAAGTTCTATTGATAACGTTGTATTCAACGAGGAAACACATACGTTTATATACACATATGATGATGTTGCGTATGCTTCTGCACCTCAGGAGGCTTTAAATAAAGCAAAACCGCAGATTGTAGACAGGGATAAAACTTATACTTATATAAAAAATGATATAAATTCACTTAAGAAAAATTTAAACCTTGAGTATAAAGGCTGTTACATAAATATCGAAGCCGACGTTGGTATGTCCGATTTATTAAACCGTATGAATAAGCTCGTATCCGCAAAGATATTTTATAAAAATGACGCAGGCGAGGATGTTGCATATATTGATGCAGGCTCAATTAATCAATGGCTGACAGTAGACGAAGAATTTAATATTGCAATCAGCAAGGAAATGATAACAGAATATGTTGATGCATTAGCGGTGAAATATAATACTGTGGGCAAAGAGCGTAATTTTAAAAATTCGCTGGGTCAGGACATTACAATTTCCGGCGGAGATTATGGCTGGATAATGAACGAAGAAACCGAAGAACAGATAATAGAAGATACAATAAATAAGGGAGAAACCATAGAACGAAAGCCTGAGTTCAAACAGACTGCACAGGTGATGGGTACATCTGATGTTGGCGGAACCTACGCGGAAATCAGTATAAATGAGCAAAAAATATGGTTCTATAAAGACGGAAATCTTGTGGTTACATCTTCGATAGTTACGGGCAACCCGTACCTTGGAAATCAAACCAATATCGGTGTTTATAAACTTAAATCCAGAGAAAAAAATGCTGTGCTTGTAGGTGCTGATTACAGAACACCTGTGAGTTATTGGATGCCGTTTAACCGCGGGCAGGGAATGCACGATGCAACCTGGAGGGGTCGTTTTGGCGGTCAAATATACAAGGGCAACGGTTCTCACGGCTGTGTGAATCTTCCGTTATCTGTGGCGGCAGAAATATATAAAAACATAACCGTCGGGGACCCCGTTATAGTTTATTAAGATAAAATATTACAAAGAACGAGAGGCTACAGCCTCTCGTTCTTAATATCTGAAAGCAATTTTTCAATTTCTTCCTTAGGGCGGATACTCAGATAAGAGAAAGGCTTAGTCAATGATTTTTCTATCATTTCAATGCCCTTTTCCTTTTCGCCAAGCTTTATCAATACCTTGCCGTATCCGTAATACGCTTCCGGAAATCTCGGTTCAGGTTCTCGTGAGTGGAGCTCCTCGTATATCTGCTTTGATTTTTCGTACTCGCCGCAGATTGCGTATATATCAGCAAGGTTGTCACATATAATGTGGTCGTCTTTGTTATACTCATAGGCTTCCTCGTTGAACTTTTTTGCTTTCTCGTGATTGTCACTCAGGTTATAGAGTATACCTAAATTCTGATAGATTTGAGTATTTTTGTAACCCTTTTCAACCACTTCTTCAAGCTCCTCAATTGCATCAGAAAGATTTCCTTGTTTCCAATAGGTCAGTGCAATAAGATTTTTTAGCTGATATCTGTCGGCACTGTCTGCTTTGGTAAGAGGAAACGTATTTCTGAACTGAACCTGTGCCTCGTCAACGTGACCGCAACGCAAAAGAGCGTAGCCGTACAATTCCTTATTTTTTATGCTTAAATTTCCTATTGTATTTGCAACCTTAAATATCTTTATTGCACCCTCATAGTCCCTTTTTGCATATTTTTGCTTCGCAAATACCGCAACAATGTTTGCACGTTTAACTACTAAAATAATCAGCACAACACAAGTTATAATTCGCCACAAATCTATTCCGAATAAAGTCATATCCGATACCCTCCGTACAAAATTAATACAGATTATTAACCGTTCTCGGATAGAGAAGTACGTCACGTATGTTGCTCATACCCGTCAAGTACATAATAGCACGTTCAAAGCCAAGACCGTAGCCTGCGTGTTTTGTTCCACCGAAACGGCGTAAGTCAAGATAATGGCTGTAATCCTCCTCGGAAAGTCCAAGCTCCTTCATTCTGTCGAGAAGTACGTCAAGCCTTTCTTCTCTTTGACTTCCGCCTATTATTTCGCCAATGCCGGGAACAAGACAATCCATAGCGGCAACAGTTTTGTTATCGTCGTTAATACGCATATAAAATGCCTTAATTTCTTTCGGATAGTCTGTGACAAATATAGGTTTTTTGAACACTTCTTCTGTCAGATAGCGTTCGTGTTCTGTTTGCAGGTCACAGCCCCATTCAACAGGATATTCAAATTCCTTGCCACTGTTTTTAAGAAGCTCTATCGCCTCTGTATATGTCACTCTGCCAAAGTCGTTTGAAACAACATTATTAAGTCTTTCAAGCAAGCCCTTGTCAACAAAGCTGTTAAAGAAATTCATTTCTTCGGGAGCGTTCTCAAGGACATAGTTTATAACATATTTCAGCATATCCTCGGCAAGACACATATCGTCTTCAAGGTCTGCAAATGCGATTTCAGGCTCTATCATCCAGAACTCAGCAGCGTGTCTTGTGGTATTGGAGTTTTCGGCACGGAAGGTAGGACCAAAGGTGTATATATCACCAAATGCCATAGCACAATCCTCGCCCTCTAACTGACCGCTGACTGTCAAAGAGCTTTCCTGACCAAAGAAATCCTGTGAGAAATCAATATTTCCGTCATCTGTTTTGGGAGGGTTGTTTAAATCAAGAGTTGTTACGCGGAACATCTCACCTGCACCTTCACAGTCGCTTCCTGTTATTAACGGAGTATGAACATATACAAAACCGCGTTCGTTAAAGAACTTGTGAATGGCAAATGCAGTAAGAGAACGTACACGGAATACCGCAGAGAATGTATTTGTACGTGTGCGGAGGTGCGGTATGGTACGCAGATATTCAAAGGAGTGACGCTTTTTCTGAAGTGGGTAGTCAGGCGTGCTTGCACCCTCTATATCAACTTCGGTTGCCTTGATTTCAAACGGCTGTTTTGCCTCAGGGGTAAGGGCAAGCCTTCCCTTGATGCGAAGCGCCGAACCCACGTTGAGCTTTGAAAGCTCTTGGAAGTTTGAAAGAACATCTGCCTCAATTACGACCTGAACATTTTTGAAATATGAACCATCGTTAAGCTCGATAAAGCCGAAGTTCTTTGAAACACGAAGTGTTCTGACCCAGCCGTTGACTGCTACTTCTGCTCCGTCTTCAAACTTTTCTGTAAATAACTGTTTAATTTTCATACTTAATTCCTCCGATATATTATTTCAAATAGCAAATGATGCGTATTAGTATTCCTTAATAAGTTCTGCACGAGGGTAGCCCCTGCTGTACTCAACATTAGCTATGTAAAATCCTCTGCCATAGTAAAACCTTATCAGGGCGGTTACCTTTGCACTTGTATGCAGTCTGAGAGTTTTTATGTTGTTCTGTTTCATAACCTTGTCAACAACGCTCATAAGAATTTTGCCGACACCGTTGTTGCGGTTGCTGTCTGCCACTGCAAAACGGCTGAGATATGCCTCATTGTTGGGCAAAATTTCAATTCTGACCGCACCGACAGGCTGGTCGTCAATACGTACAACAAACACCTGTTTGTTGTCGATGTCATTGCGGATATCATCATATGTTTCGTTAAGTGCTTCAATATTGTAGTCAAGACCTGCATTTTCGCAGTATTTAAGAAAGGCATCGTGGGTTATTTTATGAATAGCAGGGATGTCTTCTTCTGTTGCAGATTTAACTTCAAAAGCGTAAAAACTTTTATCCATCTGTATATCTTCCTTTCTGAGATGTTATATTATTCTCCGCCCATAACGGCAGCCATAACCGCTTTCTGAGCGTGAAGTCTGTTTTCCGCTTCGTCAAATATAACCGAACGAGGACCGTCTATAACATCTTCGGTTACTTCATATCCGCGGTATGCAGGCAAGCAATGGATAAATATGCTGTCGTCCTTTGACTTTGCAAACAAATCAGCATTTATTTGATAGTCGCCGAATACCTTTATTCTCTCTGCCTTTTCGGCTTCCTGTCCCATACTTACCCAGGTGTCTGTGCAGACAACATCTGCACCCGAAATTGCTTCAACAGGGTCATAGGTGACAACAATATTACTGCCTGTCTGCTTTGCATCCTCTTTGGCACCTGCAACGATTTCTGCATCAGGCTCATAGTTTTTAGGTGTCGCAACAGAGATGTCCATACCTGCCTTTGCACATCCGTAAAGCAGTGAGTGAGTCATATTGTTTCCGTCACCGATATATGCTAGCTTTAAGCCCTCCAGCTTGCCCTTGTGTTCATAAACTGTCATAAGGTCAGCCATAACCTGACAGGGGTGAAGGAGGTCGGTAAGACCGTTGATAACGGGAACAGTTCCGTATTTGGCAAGGTCCAAAACGTCCTGATGGTCATAGGTTCTTATCATTATTCCATCAACAAAACGACTGAGGACATTTGCTGTGTCATATATGCTCTCCCCTCTGCCAAGCTGTATGTCGTTAGAACTTAAAAACATAGGAAATCCGCCAAGCTGATACATTCCTGTTTCAAAGGAAACTCTTGTACGGGTTGAAGATTTTGTAAAAATCATAGCCAAGGTCTTACCCTTTAAAATATGATGGGGAATACCCTGCTTTTTCTCTTTTTTTAATTTTAGACCCAGGTCAATAAGATGATGAAATTCATCAACTGTTATATCGTGTATACTTATAAAATGTTCAAGACTCATTTTTAAAACTCCTTTCGCCGATTAGTAAGGCGTAAAATACTATTTATATACTGTTATGCCTGTTTCAAAACAGAATTGAGGGCATCTGTAAAGCCGTCAACGTCATCCTTTGTGATAATAAGGGGAGGAACAATTCTGAATATTTTTGTTCCGATAACGCCCACAAGATAGCCTTTGTCACGCATTTTGCTGCCCATTTCCCTTGCGATTTCTTCTTTAAATTCAACACCAAGCATAAGCCCCGCTCCGCGAACCTCTGCAATTTTGCCTGAGGAATCAGCTATGCCGTTTAATTTGTCCTCAAAATATTTGCCGACAGTTTTCGCATTCTCTATGACACCGTTGTTTAAAAGCTCATCAAGGACAACACAGCCTGCACGCATTGCAAGAGGATTTCCGCCAAAGGTCGTGCCGTGGTCGCCCGGAACAAAGGCATCGGCAAATTTTTGCTTTGCGGCAAAACCGCCAACGGGAACACCGCCGCCCAAGCCCTTTGCCATTGTAAAGATGTCAGGCTCAATACCGTAAAGCTGATGTGCAAATAACTCACCGCATCTGCCTATGCCTGTCTGTATTTCGTCAACAATTAAAACTATGTCATTCTTTTTACAAATATCTACGATTGTGTCTACGTATTCTCTGTCAAGAGGATGAACACCGCTCTCGCCCTGAATTAACTCAACCATAATTGCGGCAGTTTTGTCTGATACCGCGTTTTTAAGAGCGTCAATATCATTGATATCAATATGTATAAACTTCTCTAACAAAGGCTTGTAAGGCTTTTGATACTTTTCCTGTCCGGTAGCGGCAACGGTTGCCAAGGTTCTGCCGTGGAATGAACTTTTAAGAGTGATAAACTCAATTCTCTCATTCTCGCCCTTCATAGTGAAGTATTTTTTGGCTAATTTTATTGCACCCTCGTTTGCCTCCGCACCGCTGTTGCAGAAGAACACTCTGTCAGCACACGAATTTTCTATAATTGTTTGTGCCAGCTTAGCCTGAGACTCACCATAATATATATTTGAAATATGAATAAGCTTTGAAACCTGGTCGCACAATTCACGGGTAAGACGTTCGTGTCCGTAACCTAAGCAGTTTACTGCTATCCCTGCAAAAAAATCTTTATAGACCTTTCCGTCGGTTGCGGTAAGCTCAATCCCCTTGCCCTCTGTAAAGCAGATGGGTGTGCGGTCACCAAAGGTATTCATATAATATTTCTTGTCAAGGGACACAATTTCCTCTAAAGTCATTTTTCCATCTCTTTCCTATTTTTTAATAATTTATTATTATATCACAAAAGACGCTAAAACGCAAGCATTTTAACGCCTTTTTCAAGGATTTTTCTCTGCAGTTGTCAAACATATGTTACATTTACATCCAAAAAAGTGATAACATAGTTTTGCTTAAATCCCATAACTACTTTTAAACTTAAATCGG
>CADAVS010000012.1 GCA_902791425.1 uncultured Ruminococcus sp. | reverse complement strand
ACAGAGGTATTGCTATGGTTTTCCAGAATTACGCGCTTTATCCCCATATGACGGTGGAAAAAAACATTTCCTACGGCTTAAAGAATATGAAGGTTCCTGCCGATGAAATTAAGAGAAAGGTTGATTGGGCTATTGATATTCTCGGACTTGAGGAATATCGCAGAAGAAAGCCCAAAAATCTTTCCGGCGGACAAAGACAGCGTGTTGCATTAGGCAGAGCTATCGTAAAAAATCAGAAGGTATTTCTTATGGACGAGCCGCTGTCCAATCTTGATGCAAAGCTCAGAGTTAGTATGAGAAACGAGATAAGCAAACTGCACAGAGAGCTTGGCAGCACCACAATTTACGTTACGCATGATCAGGTTGAGGCTATGACGATGGCTGACCGCATTGTTATTATGAAGGACGGTGTTGTTCAGCAGGTCGGAAAGCCTATGGATTTGTACGAGCATCCTGCGAATAAATTCGTTGCCGGCTTTATCGGTTCACCTCAGATGAATTTCTATGATGTTGTTTTAAACGGCTCAACAGTAACCTTTAAAAACGGTGAAAAAATAAATCTGCCGGACTCGGTGCTGTCAAAGCTAAACGGCAGACAGGGAGAGCTGATTTTAGGCATACGCGGCGAGGATATAAAGCTTGACGCACAGAATGTTGAGATTTTTAAAACAGAAAAGCAGAGTGCTGTTGTTGAAAACACCGAGGTTATGGGCAACGAGAACAATCTCTATTTCAGCTTCGGCGGCAGCACGTCTGTTGCAAGAGTTTCAAAGTATGAGATAAGCAAGGTCGGTGATGAGATTGAATTTGTTTTCAATCCGTCAAAAATACATTTCTTTGATAAAGAAACGGAAGAATGTTATATATAGGGAGTGACGCTTTATGCAGAGAATACATTTGAAATCACCTAAAAACTGGATTAACGATCCGAATGGATTTATATATTATAAGGGGAAATATCATTTATTTTATCAGCATTTCCCCTACGAGCCGAGATGGGGAACTATGCACTGGGGACACGCTGTCAGCGATGATCTGACAAATTGGGAGCATGAAGGCATAGCACTTTTTCCGTCCAAGTTCAATGATAAAAACGGCTGCTTTTCGGGAAGTGCAGTAGAGCATAACGGTAAAATGTATATTTATTATACGGGAGTGCGTTATCTTGAGCCTAACCCCGAGGACATTCATACGTGCCTTGACGATAAATTTGTGGCGGCACAGATGATGATTACCTCAGAGGACGGTATGAGCTTTGACAATATGAACGATAAAACAACGGTTATCGCTCCGATTGAGGATAAGCAAATCGGCTGCATAACGCACACAAGAGACCCGAAGGTGTGGCGGGGCAAAGATGCATGGTATATGGTGATTGGAAGCAGAATGCCACAGAATGACGGAAAGCTTTTGTTTTACAAAAGCGGTGATTTAAAAAATTGGGAATATGTCAATTCAGCGTCAAAAAAAGGCATTGGCTGGATGTGGGAATGTCCCGATTACTTTGAGATTAACGGCGAAAAGATTCTCATATTTTCTCCTATGGGAATATCGGATAAGGAATACTGTAATTTATCAGTCTGTGCGACTGTGGATTTTGACGAGCAAACGTGTACTATGAATATCCCCGACGAGTATCAGCTGCTTGATTACGGTCTGGACTTATATGCACCACAAAGCACAACAGACGCCGAGGGCAGACGAGTTCTGATCGCATGGGCAAGAATGCCGGAGACGGTTGACGGTAAGTGGAACGGAATGTTTTGTATACCGAGAATTGTTGAGGTGAGAAACGGTCATATCTGCTTTAAGCCGCATCCGAACATACAAAGGCTGTTTACAAAGGAAATTACCTCTGTCAAAGAGGCGAATGAGGCCGGATACCGTATAATCGTTGATATAAATGACGGTGAACATATTGATATGGGCGGATATGTTATTTCACGCAGAGGCACGAAAATATATGCCGATCGTTCGGGTGTATTCCGCGGGCACAATGAAATAGAAACAAACTTTTCTACACCGGAAATAAGCGGAGATATTCATCTCGACATATATGTCGATAAAAACCTTATAGAGACATATATAAATGACGGAGAATATGTAATAACCAATGTTGTTTACGATACTGACAATTATTTAACTGCAAAAACGGAGAATAGTCTTAAAATTTACACTGTCCAATAAGGAGGTGAACGATAATGAAAAAATTTGATGTTGTCGCTCTTGGGGAGCTGCTAATAGATTTTACGGAAAACGGCGTGAGTGAGCAGGGCAATCCCGTCCTTGAAGCAAATCCGGGCGGCGCGCCGTGCAATGTACTTGCGATGCTTAACAAGCTGGGAAAGAAAACTGCGTTTATAGGCAAGGTCGGAAACGACACTTTCGGGCATATGCTGAAAAGGACGGTTGAGGAAAGCGGAACAGACGTTACAAATCTCGTTATGGATAACGATGTTCACACAACGCTTGCGTTTGTGCATACCTATCCCGACGGTGAACGCGAGTTCAGCTTTTACCGCAATCCCGGAGCGGATATGATGCTCACAAAAGATGAGATTATGGAGGATATTATAAAAGCGGGAAAAATATTTCACTTCGCCACACTCTCTTCAACTCATGAGGGCGTGCGCGCGGCAACTCGCTATGCCATTGATGTCGCAAAAGAAAACGGACTTCTGATTTCCTTTGACCCGAATTTAAGAGAGCCGTTGTGGGCTTCGCTTGACGACGCAAAAAGAGAAATTGAGTACGGCTTGTCAAAGTGCGATATTTTAAAAATTTCGGATAACGAGCTCGAGTTTATGACAGGCACCGACGATTATTCAGAGGGCGTGAAAATTCTGTGTGAAAAATACGATATTCCTATGATTTTTGTAACTCTCGGCAAGGACGGCAGCCGTGCATATTATAAGGATATAATGGTCGAGGCTCCACCGTTTGCGGAGGTTAAAACGATAGAGAAAACGGGCGCAGGCGATACGTTCGGCGGCTGTGCACTCGGATATATTCTTGAACACGGAATTGAAAATCTGACAGAAGAAAACCTGAGGGAGCTTATCATATTCGCAAATGCCGGAGCATCTCTTATTACAACAAAAAAAGGAGCATTAAAGGTAATGCCCGAAAAATCAGAAATTGAAGCTTTGATAAAGGGACGAAATCGCGAATAAGGAAGGTGAAAACCGTATCCGCAGAGGGCAGTAAAACGACCGGAACAAAGCACCCGTTTGTACTTGACTGCTCCGAATTTGTTACTTGGAGCTTTATCAATTCCGGCTTTTCGGCATCAGCCATAGGACACGGAAAACAAGGGCAAATTGCAAAGTGCAGCCGTATTTCTTGGAATCAGTCACAAGCCGGAGATTTGGCATTTCTCTCTGATTTTATCTCGTGTCGGTATTATTGCCGGCAAAGATGCAAGTGGTAGTGAATGACTTATTCAGTTGTCAAAATACAAGTGAAAGAGCTGACCTTTTCGTGGCTCGGAAGTAACCCCTTCACTTGTTTGAAATGGGAGAGCGTTTTTGGAGGGTGTTTTTTCAAAATTTCTTGAAAAAATTTTTTGCAAACAAAAAAGCCGCCTATTTCCCTCGTAATCGAGGTCAATAGACGGCGGGTAGAAATATTCATAATTTTGGTGTATAATAGGAAATTAAGAGAAAGACAAATTTGAAGTTGTAGGAGAATTCTATGTGCTCATGTTATAATAAGACCAGAATTTGAAAACCCAGTAATAGCAAGGGTTTGAAGGCTGGCCGTACAAGCTTGACAAGATTCTAATTTCATAAATTACATAAAAAATCGAATTTTTAGCTCTGATTGAGTACGGTAATTAGACTTTAATTCATAGGAGCGTGATAATCAAAATTTTAAAAACTTAATAGAGTTTTTAGCAGATCATATTTTGTATATGGTCTGTTTTTTTATATATAAATTTGGAGGTATCGAAATGATTGAAATAACTAATTACAAATTTGATTTTTATTACGGAAAAGAAGCAGAACAATTTAGTTTTTACAGAATTCCCAAATTGCTATTTACAGATAGTAGATTTTCAAAAGTGTCAATTGAGGCAAAGGTTCTTTATGGTTTACTGTTGGATAGAATGTCACTTTCCATTAAAAATGGGTGGGTTGATGAAGAAAACCGTGTATATATCTATTTCAAGGTAAGTGATGCGATGGAGTATATGAATATCTGCAAGGATAAATGTATCAAACTTTTCGCAGAACTTGACGTTGAAAAAGGGTGTGGATTAATTTTTAGGAAAAGGCAAGGATTGGGAAAACCATCTGTTATATATGTTATGAAGTTTAATTCAGGAAAACACGAAGAAAAGAATGAACTTGATAATGGAGAAGCAATCAATTTACAAAGGTCGGAAAAACAGACCTATGTAAGTATGGAAAGTACAGACTTCAAGAAGTCGGAAATATCGACCTCTGAAAGTCCGGATATTAGACATCAGGAAGTCGATGATACAGACACTAATGAAAATAAGATAAATAATAATAAATATAATAATACTGATTTTAGTGATACTTATCCTATCACATCATATCATCAAAAAGCAAAGACAAGTAATAGTGATGTGATGGATGTGATGAGAGAACGTGAAGAATACAAGGAACTTATCTCTGAAAATATTGAATATGATTTTCTTGTAAAAAACTATAGCAAGGAAGCGGCGGATGGTATTCTCGAAATAATGCTTGATGCGGTTTGCAGCAGGAGAGATTATTTGATTGTCGCAGGTGATGAAATTCCACAAGCAGCTGTTAAAAGCAGGCTGTTAAAACTTGATTATAGTCATGTAGAATATGTTCTTGACTGTTTGAATCGTAACACATCCAAAGTCAGAAACATAAAGAGTTATTTACTGACGACATTGTATAACTCGTTTTCAACGATAGACCATTATTACAGAGCAGAAGTTAATCACGATATGCATGAAAATATATGAAAGGAAAAATCCGATTTTAAAAGAGAATTATGAGCAGCTTGCTCAAAGGGTTAATAACCTTGATACAAATAAATATGACATGACTTTGATTAAGTGAAGGCTTTTGTTTATAAGGAGTAGTTTTGCTGAAAGGTTTTCCGATAGGAAACCGGGGTCATACCGGTTTCCTTTTTGAATACCTTGTTTAAATATTGCTGACATCCAAATCCGGATTTTTCTGCAACCTCGCATATGGAAATATCGCTGTTCCAAAGGAGCTTTTTTGCGTTTTCAATACGGCAATCAATCAAATACTGATGCGGTGATATTCCAACGGATTCTGTAAAAATATTGTGAAAATATATCTCGCTTAAATGTACGCTGTCTGCAATATCCTTTAATTTGATTTGGGTGTCAAAGTGATTTTCAATATACCGCTTTGCTTTAACTATGACCTCATAGTTTTTTCCGTTCCTGCTTATTGGGATTTCAGCATCAAAGAAGACCAAATTTAAAAGCGACAATAAGCGGCTGTAAAGCAATAGCTTGTTATCATTTTCGTTAAGCAGAATTATTTCGTCAATTTTATTGTATATCTGCTGCGGATGGCTGTTGCGAAAATATTCGGGAATGCGGTTTAATTTTTCTGCGATTTCTCCGTCGGCATTAAACTTTATATAAGCGGTGCGGAACGGCAGTTCGCTATGCCTGATTTGTCCGGGCTTTGCAATCTGGATATAATCCTTTTTTATCTCATAAGTGTGGTTGTCAGTGGTTGTGGTTTTGCCGTTTTCAAGATAAAATTCAAGCTCAAATTTTGTTACGGTTCGTTTTGGAGAGATGGAGAGCGTACCAAATTCGCTACAATCAAAATAACCGCAGGTTATATTTTGGGGTAAAGTTAACATATAATCACCTGAAAGTAAGATTTGTTAAAAATAGAGTAAGTTTACCTGTATAAAAATAATAAACTTTAATATATAATACCATAAAAAAGAATAAAAGTAAAGGGAGATTTTTTATGGATAAAGTTAAAGTTAGTGTAGGAAAGATAATTATTCCCACATATCCTGAACCTGCGGCAGAAGAAATGCCAATGTTTGCTGAGAACCGTGTTCATCAGAGAACGAGCGGAAGACCATACCCCAACAAGGTTGTTATGCAGGTTGACAGAACTCACAAAGAAGGCAGGGAATACACTCTTGTTACACTCGAAAACGAATATGTAAAAATTGAAATTCTTCCCGAAATCGGTGGAAGAATATATTCTGCACTTGATAAAACCACGGGCTATGACTATTTTTATAAACAACACGTAATTAAGCCTGCACTTATCGGAGTTTTGGGATCATGGATTTCTGGTGGGGTTGAATTTAACTGGCCTTTCCATCACAGAGCATCAGGCTTTATGCCTTGTGATTTTAAGGTGGAAGAGCTTCCTGACGGAAGTGCAGTTTGCCATCTTTCAGAGAATGACCCAATCGACCGTATGAAGGGTATGGTATCTGTTATCCTTCGTCCCGGCGAGACAAGCTTTGAAACCAGAATGAGACTGTATAATAGAACTGCTGCAGAAAAGTCATTCCTTTGGTGGGAAAATGCGGCTGTTCCTGTAAACGAGCAGTATCAGATATTCTTCCCTCAGGATGTTTCATATGTAAACTTCCACTATTTGAAATCAAGAACTACATATCCAGTTGCGGGAAACGGTGTGTTCAATGGTATTCCAATGGATACAGACAGAGATATTTCGTGGCACAAAAACACAAAACAGGCAACTTCATATTTTGCCTGTGCATCTGATTATGATTTCTTCGGTGGTTATGACCACGGCAAAGAATGTGGTGTTGTTCATATCGGTGACCACCATATTTCGCCCGGTAAAAAGATGTTTACATGGGCATATTGTCAGCTATCAAAATCATGGGAAAATGCACTTACCGATACAGACGGTGAATATGCAGAGCTTATGGCAGGCTCATATTCTGACAATCAGCCAAACTTTGCGTGGCTTGCACCTTATGAAACCAAAGAATTTTCACAGCATTGGTATCCAATAACAAAAATTGGTTCACCAACCTTTGCAAATCTTAACTGTGCTTTTAGAATTGACAGAGAAACTAATACCTTTAATTTGCAGACAACTAAGGTTTATAAAAATGCGACAGTTAAAATCAGCGATAACAGTAATGTTTATTTTGAAACAACCTGCGATTTATTGCCAGACAATGTTTTGAGTGTTGATGTGAATAACGTCCCCGAATTTGTTACAGTATCTGTTCTTGCCGATGGCAAAACTGTTGCAGAATATACCGAAAAGAACTTTAACAAGCTTAATATGCCCGATGTTATTACAGATATGCCGTCGGCTGCAGGTATGAACAGCGCAGATGAGCTTTACCTTGCAGGTGTTCATGTTGACCAGTACCGTGACCCTGCGGTTCTTCCTGATAGTTATTGGAAAGAGGCGTTAAACAGAAATATCAATCATATACCATCACTTGTTGCGATGGCGAAGTATGAGCTTAACCGCTATGATTTAGATAGTGCCAAGCGTTATGCAGAAAGGGCAATTGAAGCACTGACATTATTTAACGAAAGAACACAAAGCGGTGAAGCATATTATGCAATGGGCAGAATTTTAGAGGCTAAGGGCGATACCGACAAGGCATATGATTTCTATTATAAGGCTTATTGGGCGGCAGATTGTGTGGCTAAAGCAATGACCCGAATTGCTATTATTGATATTAAGAGAAAAGATTATAAAGAGGCAGTACGTCATGCGGAAAATGCTCTTGACTATGGCAGAAACAATAATTTAGCACTTGCTTGTCTTGCGATTGCAAAAAGAGAGCTTGGCGAAAATATTGATGCTATTGTTGATAATCAGCTTAAAGCAGACAGGCTTGACCATATGATGAAATTTATAAGCAGACAAGATGACCTTTACACGGCAATGGACAGTGATGCTGTGCAGACTTGTCTTGATATAGCCTTTGACTTATCGGCAATGGGAAGATACGAGGACATTGTTAAACTTCTTTCAGGACTTGAAGAAATGCGTCCTGATTGCCGAAGAAAAATGCTTTATTATGCAATTGGATATTACAAAAATCTTATTGGCGAGGACGGAACAGAGTATTACAACAAAGCAAAAACTGCAGAGCTTGGTTCATGCTATCCTATGAGATTTGAAGAAATTGCAATTTTAGAGGATGTAATTGCAAAGACGAGTGATACAGATACAAAAATGCTTCTTGGATGTCTTTTGTATAATAAATTGCACTACGAAAAAGCCGCAGAACTTTGGGAGGAGTGCAAAGACAACTATATCGCAAAGAGAAATCTTGCAGTAGCATATTTTAGCCACTTGAAAAGAGCAGATGAGGCACTTGCTTTAATGAAAGAAGTGCTTGATAGCAGACCTGACGATGAAGAACTGCTTTATGAAACAGTTGTTCTTATGGATAAAATGGGAATAGACCCGACAGAAAAAATTAACCTTATAACAAGTCACAAGGCAAGTCGTGATGATGTGTTGACAGAGCTTGCAAAGGCGTATAATCAGGCATTTATGCCCGAAAAGGCAATAGAAACACTTATGTCCCACGATTTTGTTCCCTGTGAGGGTGGCGAGCATGCTATCGCAGATCAATATATGTTTGCATATCTCGTAAAGGGTAAAACAGAACTTGAAAAAGGTAATACAGAGGCGGCAATTGAACTCTTCAGAAAAGGACAGGTTCTTCCGCAGTCTTTGGGTGCGGGTATCTGGAACCACTGTAAGCTTATTCCGCTTAAGTACCACGAAGCACTTTGCCTTGAACTTTTAGGCAAAAAGACCGAGGCTGATGAAATTTTCAGCTATATTGCAAATGTTACCATTGAGTATTTCAGCAATATGCATCTTAAAGAGCTTCCCTATTGGCAGGCAAAAGCATTTATGCATCTTGGTGAACCTACAAAGGCACAGCACATTATGACGAAATATTTAGGAGAATGGAGCAAAATTCAGCACACCAAGGATAACGGATATTTTGGCACAACACCGTTCTTTATTCCATTCGTTGATGAACCGCAGATGCTTCGTAGGACACAGTATTTATATTTGATGTCCCTTTGCAATGACTTTGCAAAAAAATATGACGAGGCAAAGGAATGCGTGGTTGAAAGTACAACATTAAATAACGAAAATCTGTTTGCGTTGTATTTTAACAGGTTTGGATTTTTGAATTAGCCAATATATTTTTTGACAAGTTCAAGAAAATCAGACTTTGAATCGGTATGGCATAATTCAAAAAACTTATGTATTCTGTATTTTGCACCATTTATCGACATATGATATTTTTCTGCAATGTCTGCATAAGTCATTCCGTCCATCAATGAGAACAGCATATTAAGCTCAGTCTTATCGCAATGATTGAGAATGTTTTCAATACACAGCATTTCGGAAACTTCTTTGTCAATATAGAAGGTGTCATCAGGTTTGGAAGAAACAGTTTCAAGGGTAGCAGGTCGGGAAAGTACAGGCAAATTGTCTGTGCTTTCCCCGGGCGAAATATCGGATGCAAGATTAATAGTAACCGATGAAACAGAAAAATCTTTTTGCAGGGTTTTATATACACTGATGGCTGCTTTGCCAAAATCCTTATAGTTTGTTTTGAGATTTGTGATGCTTGGACTAAAATGCTTTGCAAGTTTTGTTTCACCACAGCTTACGATAAAAGGGGTTTTTACGGAATTGTGTTGAGCATGACGAATCAATGAAATAGCAGAATAATCATTTGCACAAATAATTCCGTCATAGTTTTGAATATATGGTTCAAAGTCTTTATAGCATTGACAAAGGTTTGCGTTGTTAATATAAATATCTTTTATATCTCCACCGCATTCCAGAAATGAATTTTTGCGATATATATCGGATGCGGATTTAGGATTTATACCATACATGGCAATCGTTGTTTTATCGTAAGAAACAAGGTGTGCGTATATATTGCGTACATCGGCAGATATATCAGATGAAACAAGGCTATAATTTCTCCCCGCTAAACGACGCTCGAAGTTCCCTAAAACTATAATGTTTTTGGAAAACTTTTGCCAAGAAGCATCAATAACATATTCAAGCCATTTTGGATCTGAACCAACAAGAAACAAGGCGTCATCATCGCATATCCGAAAATTATCCGTTTCTGCAATGGAATCAATAATAGCCAAATTAAATCTTTTTGAACGCTTTTCTGTTAAAATACCATCTAAAATATTCTTATACCAACTGCTGGCAGTGTATGCAGGTTCGCCCAATATGAAAAACATATAAATTCACTTCCTTTACAGATATTTTATCATAAAAAAATATATATGACAACCTAAAAAGTATGTAGTTTTATGCAAGGGTTTTTGGCTTGAAAATATATTATTTCTCTTATAAAATTATTATATAACAGATAATAGGAGGAAATTTTTTATGAGTGTAAAGGTAATCAGAAAAAAGCAAAGTATTCCGACATATGTTCCCAAAAGTGCAATTACGCTTCCAATGTTCTTTGAACACAAACCATATCAGGGTGCAAGCGGGAGGCTTTATCCACTGCCTTTTTCCGACAGTATAAGTGATGATAAAAAAGATGTGGATTACGATATTATCACGCTTGAAAATGAGTACATAAAGACTCAGGTTGCACCTGAACTTGGCGGTAAAATTTTACGTGGTCTTGACAAGGTGGGAAATTATGACTTTATATATTATAACGAGGTTGTTAAGCCGGCACTTGTTGGTCTTGCAGGTCCGTGGATTTCGGGTGGTATTGAATTTAACTGGCCTCAGCATCATCGTCCTACAACATATATGCCTTTAGAGGCTTATGTTGAAGAAAATAAAGATGGTTCAAAGACGGTATGGACCGGAGAGGTTGATCCTTTCTATAGAATGAAGGGGATGGCAGGCATAACTGTTGATCCCGGTCGCTCATATATTAAGGCAAAAATTAAGGTGTATAACCGCACAGAGCAGAAACAGATTTTTATGTGGTGGGCAAACCTTGCTGTACCCGTAAATGAAACTTATCGCACAATTTTCCCGCCTGATGTAGAATGGGTAAATGACCATGACAGAAGATGTATTATGAGTTGGCCTATTGCAAAGGGCGTTAATCATTCGGCACGTCCGTTTGATTTTGGCGACGGAACAGATATTTCTATGTATGAAGCTATAAAGGTTCCTTCATCATTCCTTGTGTCACAAGGACAATCAAATATGGACTTTGTTGCAGGCTATGACGGCGGAAAACAAAAGGGAATTGCAACTGTTGCAAATCATCACATTTCTCCGGGTAAAAAGATGTGGCATTGGGGTATGGGTGATTTCGGCGATATGTGGTGTTCAAACCTTACTGACGAAAATGGTCCGTATATTGAACTTATGACGGGTGTATTTACGGATAATCAGCCTGACTTTACTTGGATTGCACCTTATGAAACAAAGGAATTTGAACAGTATTGGTATCCGATTCGTGACATCGGCGATGTGAAAAATGCAAGTATTGATGCTGCTGTAAATGTTGAGGTAAGAGGTGAAAACTTATTCTTTGGTTTTAATGTTACGGGAACATTTAAAAATGCTACTGTTGTTGTTAAAAATAAAGGTAATGTTGTTTATGAAGAAACGGGTGATTTTACACCCGATAAGTCCTATTTAAAAGAAATTCCTATGAATGGAATGAATATAGAAGATATAACTGTAACTCTTATTGCAGAAAACAATAAGGTTCTTATCGCATATGAAACATATATCAGAGGACAGAAACAACCTATTGAACCAAGAATGCCCGTACTTAGACCTTGTGAGATAGAAACAGTTGAAGAACTTTACATAAACGGACTGCACCTTGAACAGTACAAGCAACACAACTATAACTCCTGCGACTACTATTTGGAGGGAATAAAGAGAGATAGCGGTGACATTCGTTGTAATACTGCAATGGCAAGGTATTCATTTAAAAACGGACAGTTTGACAAGTGTATTGAATATGCAGATGTTGCAATCGAAAGACTTACTTCAAGAAATCAACACCCATCAGATGTTGAGGCTTTCTATCTAAAGGGTATGGCTCTTAAATATCTTGGAAAACTTGATGATGCTTATGATACATTATATAGAGCCGCTTGGGATTACAGCTACAGAAGTGCTGCACTTTTCGCACTGGCTGAAATTGACTGTAAAAAGGGTAGATTTGCAGATGCACTTCGCAATCTTGACGAATCAATATCGCTTAATACCGGACATACAAGAGCAATGAATCTCAAATCCGCAATTTACAGAGTACTTGGCGATAATGATAAATCAAAAGAAATCGCAAATCAGGTGCTGGAGCTTGATAAACTCAATATGCTTACAAGAGTTGAACTTTCTATGCATACAGACAATAAAGCTGAAATTTGTGAAATGTTTGATTCAAAGCCTGAAAACTTTATTGATGTTGCAGTATCTTATGCGAATGCCGGATTTTATCAGGATGCAATTTCTGCCCTTGAAATTTCAGAAAAGGCATATCCGCTTTATAATTACTATAAGGCATATTGCTATACGATGCTGGGTAATACTGAAAGTGCTATAAATGAAGTTAAATCAGCAGAAAGTATGGATGAGGGATATTGCTTCCCATCAAGAATTGATGATATTGCAGTTTTAGAAAATGCAATTAAGCTTTGCAGTAAAGCGGCAAAGGCTAATTATTATTTGGGTTGTCTTTTCTATGACCGCTTCGGTTATGACAAGGCAATTACACTTTGGGAAAATGCTATAAGCATAAATCCTGAATATGCAAAAGCATACAGAAATCTTGCACTTGCATATTTTGATAAAAAACAAGATTTCTTAGGGGCAAAAGTCTGTATGGAAAAGGCACTAGAGTTTCTTCCGACAGAACCAAGACTTATTATGGAGTATCAGCAGCTTTTAAAGAATATGGATTACACTCCCGAAAAACGCCTTGAGATATATGAAAAATACAATGATTTAATGATGCAACGAGATGATTGCTATCTTGATAAAATTACATTAAAATGTCTCACGGGAAAATATGAAGAAGCAATCAATATGGCAAAGCAAAGACGTTTCCATATTTACGAAGGCGGTGAGGGTAAACTCACCAAGCAGCACGCATGGATGCATGTACTGTACGGTAATGAACTTACAAAAAATGATGACTATGCAAAGGCTGAAGAAGTCTATAAAGACGGAATAAATATGCCGAAATCCTATGGAGAGGCAAAGACTTTCTTTAATCAGGAAGCACATATCTTCTATTATCTTGGTCAGCTTTTTGAAAAACAGGGGAAAGATGCAACGAAATGTTATGAAGAAGCAGCAATATATAAAGCAGCGGTATCTGAACTTTCGCTCTTTCGTGCATTAGCACTCAGAAAGCTTAATAGGTTTGCCGAAGCAAGAAATGTTTTAGAAGAAATGCTTAACACAGCAGAAAACTCCATAACAAATTGCGACAGACGAACATATTATGGTGTTGGTTCTCCGTCGCCATTACCTTTTGAAGATGATATTGTAAAGAATAACCTTTTAAGCGGATATACCCTGAAAGCATACGCATTACTCGGACTCGGAAAATTTAATGAAGCTGAAAAATATATTGACAAGGCTAAGCAAATTCAAATGTATGAATTTCCGATTTATGCTTTTGATCAGATTAAGGAAAGCGTTATGAAATTAAACTAAATAATAGCGGAGTGATATGGTATAGATATTATAAAATTAAATTCTAAAAATTACACGGCTGAGATTAATCTCAGCCGTGGTGCAAATTGTATCAGTCTGAAAAACAAAGAGTATAATGCGAATATTTTACGGAAACCTGATTATTTAAAGGAAATTGATAACCCGTTTCTTTACGGTATGCCGATTTTGTTTCCTGTGAACAGAATTTCAAATGGTGAATTTGAGTTTGAGGGAAGAAAATATACCTTTCCTATAAATGAGTTAACAACGAACTGCCATCTTCACGGTTTTTTGCATACTGCAAAGTTTGAACTTGTCCGGAAAAGTGAAAGTTTTGTTGAATGCAGATATATGTCTGATGAATTATATAAGTTTTTTCCGCACAAATTCAGTGTGGAAATTACATACACGTTATCTGAAAACGGTTTGCTGCAGGAAACCTGTATTTATAATTTGTCTGATACAAATATGCCTGTTTTTCTTGGATTTCACACTACCTTCAATTTGCCGTTTGTCAATGGTGCTTCTGCTGAAAATATTTATGTGCTTGCTGAAGTGGGGAACGAGATAGAGAGAAATATAACAAACTATTTGCCAACAGGAAAAATTTTGACCTGCGATGATATTTCACAGAAATTAAACAGAGGAGAATTTCAGCCCTTTGGAAACAAAATAAGCAAACATTATAAGGCGGGCAATGACGGCAGAATAGAGATTTTAGACAAAGAAAATAGGTTAAGGATAGTCTATGAGAATGACAAAAATTTCGGTTGGAGGTTATATTATAACGGAGATGCCGATAAATTTATTTGTTTGGAGCCACAAACCTGTATGGTAAATTGTCAAAATTCGGAATTTGACCGAGATTTTACAGGCTTTACTTACATTGAACCAAAGTCATATAAAAAATATGTATCCCGAATTTATGTTGAGGAGTTTTGAAAATGATAAATTATGTTATTATCGGCGGTGGTTGGCGTGCGGAATTTTATTTGAGAATTGCAAAAGCAATACCTGAAAAGTTTAATGTTAGTGCGATATGTGTGAGAAATCCGGAACGCAGGCAATATATTGCAGAAAAATTCAATGTCAAAGTGTTTAGCTCAATTGAAGAAAGTTTGCGGGAACATTTTGATTTTATTGTCAATTGCATTAATAAAGAGAATATTTCGGATTTATCAGTTACACTTGCAGATATGGGTTACTATGTTTTAAGTGAAACACCTGTAATGAAAAAATTTGAACAGGGACACTGCTATGAAAAAATTCAGGTTGCCGAGCAGTTTCATTTGAAGGGTACTTACCGGGCGTTGAAAAAAATCATTGATGCAGGAGTCATAGGAACTGTCAATCATATTAGGCTTTCTGTCGCTCATAACTACCATGCTATGAGCCTTTTTCGATTTTTGCTTGAAGATTATGAAAAACCCAATTTGATTGGCACCTATTTGCTGAATGATGCTATGGTCAGGACTCATGGCAGAATCGGTGAATTTGAGGAAAAGACCGAAGAACTTACACATCAGCAAATTAAGATTTATCAATTCAAAAACGCAACGGTAATTTATGATTATAATGTGGAGCAATATTTTTCGCCGATTAGAAAAGATAGTATCTTGATTAGGGGAACAAGAGGGGAAATTGAAAACACTCAGGTAAGGTATCTAAATGCAGATGATAAGTCGGTTTGCAGTAATATAAAAACCGAAACAGCAGGGCTTCTTGATGGATTTTATTATGACAAAATAACTTTTAACGACAAAATTCTTTTTGAATTTCCCTTTAAGGAGGCACGATTAAGCGAAGAGGAGATAGCTATCGCACAATGCCTTACAGATATGAGCAAATATATCAAAACGGGAAAAGAGTTGTATGCTTATAAAAGAGCATATGAGGATTATATATACTTTGGGTAGTGTTATGGAATAATCGATGATAATGAGTTTGGATATGGCAGTTACATTCGTTTCGGAAGAAAGCTTGTAAAAAGATTGGAACAATGCCGATGGAAATAATTGATTAGCACAAAAAATCTTCTGTTATTACAGGAGATTTTTTGCTTGTAAATAAAAATAATGATGGAAATAAATGTTTAAAAATAAACACAATATGTGTAGATGTTCTGTCTCTTTATGTGTTACAATATATAGAGTAAAATATAATTTTTCTACTGCCCGTGCCAACAGTCATTTATATGGGAGGCTATATTATGAAATACACAAATATTGCGTTTACAAAATTAAACACAGCGGAGTATCTGCCTATGGATGAAATCAGACTTAAAGAAATGGAAATGGGTGATAATTCCGTTAAGGTAAAAACGGTTATAAGTACAATAAGCTGCGGAACGGAAAAAGCAAATATAACAGGTGACTTGAATGTAAGTATATATGAAGAACCAAAACCGGGAGATGTGGCACAGTTTCCCCGATTTGCAGGTTACAGCAGTGCCGGAACAGTTGTTGAAGTGGGAAAAAATGTAAAGAGCGTAAAGGTTGGCGACAGAGTTGTGGTAGCTCACGGCGGACACAGAAACTACAATGTTGTTGATGAGAGATATGTTGTAAAAATTGAAGATGAAAGAGTATCTTTTGCTGAAGCTGCAATGGCGTTTATTGCAGTATTTCCACTGGCAGCGGTACGAAAAACAAGACTTGAGCTTGGGGAATCAGCAATGGTGGTAGGTCTTGGAATTTTAGGTCAGCTTGTGGTGCAGTTTGCACATGCGGCAGGTGCAGTTCCGGTAATAGCCGTTGATCCGGTAGAAGACAGAAGAAATATCGCACTCAAATTCGGTGCAGATTATGCCTTAGATCCGACAGAGCCTGATTTTGCCAAAAAGGTTAAAGAAATTACAGGCGGCGGGGTAAATGCGGCAATAGAGGTAACAGGTCTTGGCGTGGGTCTTCAACAGACTCTTGATTGTATGGCAAAATTCGGTCGTGTTGCTCTGCTTGGCTGTACCCGTGACTATAATTTTACCATAGATTATTATCGAAAAGTCCACGCACCCGGAATACATATTATTGGAGCTCACACAATGGCAAGACCGCTTGACGAATCATATCCGGGCTATTTTACGGAGCAGGATGATATTAAGGCTTCTCTTAAGCTCTGTGCGTCAAATATGGTTAATTTTAAAGGTCTTATTGCGGAAACTCATTCACCAAAAGATTGCGGAGAGGTTTATACAAGGCTTGTAAATGACAGAAATTTCCCTATAGTCGTTCAATTTGACTGGACACAGGAATGAGGTGCCTTTGATGAAAAGAATTAAGGTTGTACAAATAGGTACGGCTCATGACCACGCAAAATTTGTTATGGACAGTATAAAAAAACAAAGTGATGTTTTTGAACTTGTGGGCTATGTAAATCCCGAACCGAACAGTATATGTTTTAATATGTTTAAGGATACATATTCCGATGTGAAAGAGCTTACATTGGATGAGGCACTTGAATATCCGGGACTTGATGCAGTGATTGTGGAATCCGAGGAGCACTCCCTTATGAAATATGCCGCTATGGCGATAGAAAGAGGATTGCATATACACATAGATAAGCCGGGAAGTGAAGATGTTGAGGAGTTTGAAGCGGTGGCAAACAGTGCAAAAGAAAAAAATCTTGTTTTTAGTATAGGATATATGTACCGCTTTAATCCGGCAATAAAAAAGCTGTTTGAAATGGTTGAAAATGGAGAACTTGGTCAAATATTATCTGTGGAAGCTCAAATGAATTGTCATCAGAGTATTGAAAAAAGAAATTGGTTTGAAAATTTTGCAGGGGGAAATATGTTTTTCCTTGGCTGTCACCTTATAGATATCATATATCGTTTGCAGGGTGAACCTGAGAAAGTAACATCATTCAACGTAAGTTCAAATACTGACGGGGTAACCGCAAAAGATGAGTGTATGGCGGTATTCAAATATAACAACGGCTGCTCCTTTGTAAAGGTTTATGCCAACGAATGCGGAGGATTTTTAAGACGCCAGATGGTGGTTTCAGGCTTAAAAGGCACTGTAGAAATTAAACCGATAGAAAGATATGTTCCCGGTTCCTCTGATATAATGACGGATATGAGGATTGTTCTCACACAGGATGAAGATAAGGACGGATGGAATGCATATGGCAAAGATATTGCCTTTGGACCATTTGACAGATATGACGAAATGATGAGAACTTTTGCACTCACTGTTTTGGGAGAGTGTGAGAATAATTTTGATTATGACTATGAGATAAGACTCCACTCGCTCCTTGATAAAATATGTAAATGCTAAAATGAAAGGGGTTTTGAAATGTCAATAGAGTATATCGCCGATAGAAATCTTTTTCATATTAAAACTTTAAATTCATCTTACATTTTCCGAGTGAGAAAAGAATATGTTTTGGAGCATCTTTATTACGGAAAAAGGATAGATGCTTTAAGAGGTATTGAACATTTATCTGACGAAAATTATTTTGGTGCCACGCTTCACGCAATTGATGCTGAGCTTGCTGAAGAAAAACTTTCTACAGGAAGAATGTGTGTTGAATATCCATTTTACGGAAGTGTGGATATGCGTCAGCCTGCATTTCATGCTGTATATAATGACGGCAGCAGAGTAACGAAAATGTTTTATGTTGCTCACAAGATATTTCCCGGAAAGCCGACACTTGACGGACTTCCTGCAACTTATGCATCAGAAGATGAGGCTCAAACTCTTGAAATTACAATGTTCGACAGTATGACAGGTCTTAAGCTTGTTTACAGATATACTGCCTTTGAAGCCTTGGATGTTGTAACAAGAAGTGTAACTGCTGTAAATACGGGAAAATTCGGAATAAATATTAAAAAAATTATGAGCTGTTCTGTTGATTTTGACAGCTCCGATTATGATTTTATACATTTGCACGGCGAGGCTTGGCGGGAATGTGAAATTGAGAGAAAGCCTCTTGTGAGCGGAGAAATACGTATTAATTCCGCAAGGGGAGCAAGCTCGCATCTTCACAGTCCGTTTTTTGCTTTAGCACAAAAAAATACAACAGAAGATAATGGTGAGGTATATGGCTTCAGTCTTGTATACAGCGGAAATTTCGAACTCGGTGCAGAGGTTGACTCTCTGAAAAACACAAGGGCATATATGGGCATAAATTCATTTGATTTTAATTGGCTTTTGGATTCGGGCGAAAGTTTTACCACGCCTGAGGCGGTTATGGTTTATTCGAAATCCGGTCTAGGCGCTATGTCAAGAAGCTTTCACAATTTATACAGAAATAATCTTGCAAGGGGAAAATATAAAAACAGTATTCGACCGATTTTGATTAATAATTGGGAGGCCACATATTTTGATTTCAATGAAGAAAAAATACTTGATTTGGCTTCAAAGGCAAAGGAACTCGGAATTGAACTTTTAGTTCTTGATGACGGCTGGTTTGGGAAACGAAATGACGACAAAACCTCTCTCGGAGATTGGTATACAAATTCCAACAAGCTACCTGACGGAATTGACAGCCTTGCAAAAAAAGTAACAGACATAGGTATAAAATTTGGACTGTGGTTTGAACCGGAAATGGTATCTCCTGATAGCGACCTTTACCGCAAACACCCCGATTGGTGTTTGCATATAGATGGCAGGGCAAAATCAATGGGCAGAAATCAGCTGATTTTGGATTTATCAAGACAGGAGGTATGCGACTACATTGTATCAGCGGTATCTGATGTGTTAAAATGCGGAAATATATCATATATAAAGTGGGATATGAACAGAAACTTTACCGAGATAGGCTCAGCGGTTCTTGCACCTGAACGCCAAAGCGAGGTGGCACACAGATATATGCTTGGCTTATATGGAATTTTGGAACGTATAAAAACGGGTTTTCCTGATGTATTAATGGAAGGCTGTGCAAGCGGCGGAGGAAGATTTGATGCCGGTATGATGCACTATTTCGATCAGTTTTGGACAAGCGATAATTCCGACGCAACTGACAGAGTTAAAATTCAGTACGGCACAAGTCTTGTTATGCCAAATCTGTTTATGGGTGCCCACGTGTCTGCTGTTCCCAATCATCAGACAGGCCGTACAGTGCCATTTGAAACAAGAGGGCTTGTGGCTATGTGCGGACAGTTCGGCTATGAATTGGATATTACGAAAACCAGTGAAATTGAAGTTGAAGAAATAAAAAAACAAATACAGCTTTACAAAAAAATTCGTACGATTGTGCAGCTTGGCGATTTGCATCGAATAAAATCTCCGTTTGACGGCGAAAACACAGTAGTTGAATTTGTTTCAAAAGATAAAAAAAGCGTGTGCCTGTTTTGCTTTACAAGAATGTGTCAAGTGCAATATAACAGTGATAAAGTAAAACTTGAAGGTCTTATGCCAAATTCGGTATATAAATGTGAGGATGAAGAATATTCAACAGATTTTCTTGAAAATTTTGGTTTTGATATACAAAAGTTTAATGATCATTCAGGCAAGCTATTTTTGTTTGAATTGATATAGATATAACATAAGGAGTTTGTATAATCAAAAAATAAAATTAAAACTGATCGTTGAAAGAAACGATAATGAATCAAGAGAGGATAAATAAAAATGTTAAAAATACACGATACAAATTCGGAAATAATAATAAATCACTTTGAAGATATGGAAATCGGCTATGCTTTTCACGATATAGACGGAACGCATTCTTTAATTCGTGAATGGCCGCCTGTTATGAGCATATGTCTTTATGATGTTATTGCCAATGGTCTTCCCGAGGACTTTGACAGCAAGGAAAACGAAAAAAGACTTATAGAAGAGTGTGGGACAAAAGCCTTGCCCGAAACAGACAGATTTTGCGTTGAGTCCGCAGGTTTATCTGCTCTTACCCAAATGGAATGGGCGATAAGACGTGCAGTTGAAGAAGGTACGGTTAAGATAAGCTGTGATATGAATACAAATTCAGAAATCATAAAAAGAAT
>CADAVS010000011.1 GCA_902791425.1 uncultured Ruminococcus sp. | reverse complement strand
AAACAAAAAGAGTTTAAATACAAGTGAATTAAATATTATACAACCAAGCTCCCATTTTCCAATGCTGTTGTTCTCATTCATATAAAATCTCCATTCTTATTTACTTTTCCATCCATTTTCTGCTGATATGAGGCTGACGGACAGGCTGTTGAGTTTTTAAATTCTTCGGTCTGCGTTCCTTTTTCCATATGGGCTTAACTAAAACAGCATCTACGGCTGAGGTTCCGTTCTTCGGTGTTATCGGTGACAAAAACGGTACGTTATATGTCATAGACGAAGCCAAGAACGACACGCCGATAAAATATGCACAAACTATTCCCAGCATTCCTGCAACCGCACCGAACACGATAAACACAAACCTGGTCAACGCAAGCGACCTGGAAAGCTCCACAGAGGGTGACGCAAAGGTTCCAAGTCCCGCGATAGATACTATGATTATTAATATGGGACTTACTATATTTGCGTCAACTGCCGCCTGTCCCAATATAAGACCGCCTATAATCCCCAATGTTGACCCAACGGGACTTGGAACTCTGACAGATGCCTCTTTTATCAACTCAAAGGCAAGCTCCATCAATACAAGTTCAACAACTAAAGGGAACGGCACAACCTCACGTGTTGCCTCAATCGCCAAAAGCAGGTCTGCGGGCAATATTTCTTGATGATAGAGCATAACCGCCACAAATACCCCGGGCAACAAAACAGAAATTCCCAAGCCAATCAGCCTGACAAGCTTCATAAAATTCGCTTCAGGCACTCTGACGTAATTGTCCTCAGATGCCTCTATCAAATCAACTGCTGTTGTCGGCAATACAAGAACAAAGGGACTTCCCTGAACTATCACCACAACTTTACCCTCAGAAAGCATTGATGCCGCTCTGTCGGGACGTTCTGTCTTTAAGGTTCTTGTTATGGGAAAGAATGTCTTGGTTTCAATCAACATCTCTATATCACTTGACGAAAATATATATTCTGTTTCAATCAAATTTAATCTGCGTCTGACCTCTGCCACAAGCTTTTTATTTGTCACTCCGTCGATATACAGCAACGCACAAGGCGTATTGCTCTTTGTTCCCACCTTAATATTTTCTGCAATCAGATTAGGGTCTTTAAGAATTTTTCTAATAAGGGCAAGGTTATTCATAATAACCTCATTAAACGCCTCTTGAGGCCCCGAAAGGCTCGCCTCACGGACAGGCTGTTCAACACCTCTGTTTCCCCAACCCTTTACATCTGCCGCAAAGCAACAATCACAGCCGTCAACAAATATTATACAATGTCCGAAGGTCAGTTGCTCTATTATCTTGTCAATTTTCGTTTCCTTAGTAAGCGGTGCAAGGGCTATCAACCGCCTGTATATAAAATCGGACAAGTTCTCATTCTTCGGAATTTCTCCTTTGTTTTGAATAAGCCCTCGCATAATATCTCTGTTGATGTAAGTTTGGTTCACCAAACCATCATAAAAGGCCGCAAAGCCCGATACCTTGCCATTATCAAAGCCTATCTCAAAATCCCTTATAATAAAATCAAAATTTTCGGGAACACCAAATATGTTCTCCATATTTTTGCGGTTTACCTCTAAATTTATATCCACAATAATTGTTTCACTCACTGCAAATTCACCTCTGTTCGAGATGTATTTTCTCCATAAATTAAAAATATATTCCATTGATTTACTTTAAACTGCAAAGAGGCTGCTGCAAACGAGCATCTTTCAGATACCCCTTTGCAGCAGCCCCGTTAATTCTGCTAATTTTATAAAGTTTTTAATTCTGATTCATATAACTTTCTGTACTGAGCAGGCGTCATATTCATAATCTGTTCAAAGGCTCTGTTAAAAGAACGTATTGAGCCAAACCCCGACTCATTTGCAATGTACGAAATCTTTTCATCTGATTGTTTAAGCATATCGCAAGCCTTTTTAACTCTGAGGTTATTAATATACGTCTTAAAGCTTATCATAATCTTTTTGTTAAACAACCGAGAGATATAGTATTTGCTAAAATGTAAAGCATCAGCAATATCGTCAATCGTGATATCATCTGTGTAATTTTCTTCACAAAAGTTTAAAATATTATGAAGCGTAGTATTGTTTGATGCTATGCGAGGCACAAGATTAAATTCTGACATCAGCTTAGCCATCAACTGATTAATATATCCCGCTTTATAGGTATTGGCATACTCACCCTCAGTGTGAACAATTTTATCAAAAAGCTCTATTATATCTGAACTTGCTCCGCTTATGACATTACATTCAGGCACATTATCGCGAAACAACTCACCCATTCCGTAAATAGTATCCGACGAAAAGATGAATACATAATATTCGCCATACTCAGAATTTAGGTAATAATGAATTTGATTTGGAAAGGCTATAAATATATCCCCCGTCGAAACATTAAAAGCATTAACGTCATTGTAGCAAGTTGACGAACCGCTTTTAACATAAATCAACTCAATGTCACTGTGTATGTGCGGAATAGGCGAAAGTTGCCTATGAACAGTATATGTATTCCTTTTTCTTATTTCAATACTTATGTTATCGCTGTTTTTCATAATCTTTATAAACTATTTAATAAAATGGTTATTCAAGGGTTTAAATTAAACCTCAGGAATTTCGATTTCGATTTCTTTGCCAAGTTCAGCAGAAGTAACAATTCCGTTGATAATAGCCTGGTTGTATATAATCTCGCTTGAAGGAACTGTTGCCTCGCCGCCCTCTTTGATTGCATCAACAAAAGAACGAATTTTCTTGAAGAAGAAGTCCCCATCATCCTCTATCATAGGAATAGTGTACTCAACCATACGGTCACCGCCAACAGTCTTGTATACAGTAAGAGGCTTATCAAATGAACCATTCCAACAATCTGTTGAAGGAATTTTCAATCCGCCCTCTGTACCAAGAATAAGAGCGTCACCGCTTGTATCCATATTCATAGCCCAGGAAATACGGAAGTCAAGAATAATGTCATTTTCAAGACGAACAAAAGCTGCTGCAAAATCATCAACTCCGAACTTCTCTGCATATTCCGGATGCGTCGGATAATATCCGGGGTTTTTACCAAAGAAAGCAGAGGTATAACCCGAAACCGTAAGAGGCTTAGGATAGCCGACAGCGTTTAAAAGCATATCAAGTGAGTATGCACCGATATCACCTACCGCACCGATGACACCTGTTTCCTTTTCGATAAATGTAGTGCCGAAAGGTGTGGGAATACCGCGTCTGCGACCGCCGCCTGCCTGTAGGTAATAAACCTTACCAAGCTCGCCTGACTCTACGATTTTCTTAATCATCTGCATATTTGCACTCATTCTCGGCTGGAAGCCGATTGTCAAAATCTTACCGCTTCTCTTTTCAGCCTTCATTGTTTCAACAGCCTCTTCAAGAGTACCTGTAAACGGCTTTTCAAGCAGAACATTTATGCCCGCATCCAAAGCACGGATTGCACAAGGTGCGTGCTGAGAATTGTATGTGCAGATGCTTACACCGTCAATGTCTTTCTCTGCTGCCAAAAGTTCTTCATCACTGTTATAAATTCTGCAGTTTTCTATGCCAAATTTTTCAGCAAACTTAGCTGCCTTACCCGGAACGATATCAGCCAAAGCTACTACTTCTACATCTTCCATCTTTAAGTATTGTACTATATGGCTCTCTGCAATCCAGCCTGTACCGATAATACCGATTTTCACCTTTTTTGATGTATCTATCACTGTTTCTTCTTCAAAAATTTTTTCAAATGCATTAAGTCCTGTTTCTTTAGCCATTTTAAACTTACTCCTTATTTTTTATTTTGAATTTTGATTTATTACTAAATTATAAACTGCTTTAAATAACGACAGCTCAGTTCAACTGAGTCAAGAACTCTTTCCTTTGAGCTTTCAAATGCCTTATCCTCAACCTCAACACATACAAAGCTATCATAGCCTATATCGGTGAGAGCACTGATATATTTTCCCCAATCAACATCACCGAGTCCGGGGAGCTTAGGGCTCATATATTCAAGGGGATAAGCCATAATTCCTACATCGTTAAGCTTATCCGGATATACCTTGATATCCTTGCAGTGAACGTGGAAGATTTTGTCTTTAAATTCATAAACAGGCTTAATATAATCTATCTGCTGCCAGATAAAGTGGCTTGGGTCATAGTTTATACCAAAGTTATCGCTGTCTATGATTTCAAACATCTTTCTCCATAACGCAGGAGTTGTGAACAAATTTTGTCCGCCGGGCCATTGGTCTGCGCCAAAGAGCATAGGGCAGTTTTCAATTGCAACCTTCACACCCTTTTCTTCTGCAAATTTGATTATCGAAGGCCATACGGTTTTAAAAATCTCAAGATTTTCCTCAACTGTTTTGTTTTGGTCACGGCCTATAAACGTAGTAACCATATTAACCCCTAAAGCCGCACTCATTGTTATAACTTTTTTCAGATGTTCGATGTTTGCCTCTCTCTTTTCAAGATTTCCATCCATTGTGTTTGGATAGAATGCGAGGGAAGAAATCTCTACGCCCTTTTTTGAGCAATAATCCTTTACATAAGATATGTATTCATCTGACAAATTTTCAACGTCGATATGACTTACACCTGCATATCTGCGTTCTGCCTTACCCTGAGGCCAACACGCAACCTCTACACACTTACAGCCGTTTTTTGCGACATCGTCTATCATTTCTTCAAAAGAAAATCCATCATAAATCGCACTTACAACTCCGAGTTTCATAATCTTTCTCCTATCTACGGATAAGCTTTTCCGTTTATATTTATACATAAATTATATTCAGCAACTAATCTGTTAAATGTCAACCTCAATTGTCTGTCCTGCCTCAGCAGACTTAAATGCGGTTTCCATAACCATAAGCACACGTCTTACCTGTGAATTGCATATAAGCTGTTCCTCTTTACCATCACAGGCTTTGCAGAAGTTACGATAGAAATTATGCACATCACTCTTTGGCTTTTCTACCTCGTAGCTGTCGAGTGTCAACTCGTCACGAGGTGCCATTGTTTTTGTTATTCCTGCCGCATTCTGAACAGGAGTAACATCTTTCTCAATCCAACGGGTGAGCCTTGCAACCTTTGCCTTTTCCTGCCAATCAGTAAGATATAAAGACCCCTCTTTGCTCTGCATATAAAATCTCGGCAACGCAATAAAGTTATATGTGCCGACCTCAATATAAGCACTCTTTCCGCTTTCAAACAGCATTTCCATTCTAAAGCCGTCATCAACTTCTTTATTTGTGATGTTGGTCACATTGCAGGTTATTCTCTTAACTCTTTCAGGAATGAGCATAAGCATCTGGTCAATCAAATGCACACCCCAATCAAGAATCATACCGCCGCCCTTAGCCTTTTCGCAACGCCAATCGCTGGGTATACCGCGTGAACCGTGAATTCTTGACTCAATTCGGATAGTTTCCCCTATCTCGCCGCTCTCAATCACACTCTTGACAGCCAGGTAGTCTATATCCCAACGTCTGTTCTGATGAACAGATAACAGCTTTCCGCTTTCCTTTTCAGCAGCTGTCATACGGTCAAATTCTGCAACAGACAAAGCGACAGGCTTTTCGCATATGACATTATGTCCCGACTTTAATCCGTTTACAACCAATTCCTCGTGAACATCATTCGGTGTCGCCACAACTATAATATCAACTGTATTATCGGCAAAGATTTCTTCATTTGAAGAGTATACAAAAATTCCGTTCTCCTTTGCCGCATTTCTTCTCGCTTCTTTTATATCGTATGTTCCTGCAAGCTCTGCAACCTCGCTTTTTTGCACCTGTGTGCAATGCCAAGCACCCTGTCCGCCGTATCCTATTACCGCAACTCGTTTCATACGATACCACCTCCGATACAGTTTCTTTTGATACCGTAATAGTATCATATTCAAGTATTGTTTTCAAGCTATTAATTGCACTTTTCTAAGACAAATATTGCGATGTGACAACTTTTTGCCACAAACATCTCCTTGCGTATCCGTAGTAGTCTTATACATTCGTATTTTACAATTATTCTATCAATCCGTACTTTAGTTTTATTCTCTCCAGCTTTTCAATCATCGGCTCTGAAACGAACCAAAGGAAAAACACCGTAGATACAGCGTGCAACAAGTCAAAGGGGAAGCCCATCACATACGCAGAAATAATCATCTCTGCTGTCGGCTTGTCCTGCCATAATACAACGGTTGCGGGATTCATTATTCCGCCATATATAACAATAGTAGATATTCCGCCAAATATACAAAGTGATGCTTTTGTCTTTCTTAAAAAACCTTTTTTAAACGTTATCCCTGCCATAAAACCTATTATACCAAAGGCAAACATCTGCCAAGGTGTCCAAGGTCCTTGTCCGAAAAAGAAATTTGACACAAAGCCTGTTACGGCACCTACCAGAAAACCTGTTTCACCTCCGAAGCAAACGCCTGCAATTATTACCAAGGCGACAACAGGCTTGAATTGCGGAATCATAAAGAACGCCGTTCTGCCTGCCACTGCAATTGCACACAACACGCTTATAATTACCAGCTCTCTCGCCTGAGGGCCTCTTGACTCAAAAGCCATACAAAATGGTATCATAGTTTCAAGAATAATCAGCAGACTTATAAAATAATACTTTCTGTCCTGCAAATAAAACATTCCCACAAAAATCGTAAGGGGTATCGCAATGAGTATAAGCAATGCCGATACAATTGTCCTCTTTGTCAGTTTTCGATTACCCCTTGACGTTTGAACAAGATTTATACCAATTTCCCTTTGGGGCAAAAAACAAAAAAGAATAGCCGCCGCCTCAGCTATACTTATAAATTGAAGCGTGGTTGCAGTTATCCACTTGATGTTGGTTAGGGCATACAAGTCCGTATCTGTAACATACATATATGAAGTAAATATAAAAAGCAGTACAAATACGAAGCCGCAGACTATTCTCAAAGGAGAAGCTTTTTTGTGCAACTTCTTTTTCTCTTTTATCTCTTCCTTTGGCAAAATAATTTCAGACGGTTTTTCATATTCTTTTTTCTCTGTTTTACCGCCACAGGCAAGTATTATATCATCAGCAAGAACGGCGTTTGGAATTGTTGTCCTTGCCATTCTGTTAGCAGACGTGGTATAAAAACTTTTGCCTGCAAAGAACTCTCTCGGTGTGCCGATTGATGTGATGCCTCCGTCAAAGAACATAGCACATCTGTCGGCAAACTCGGCACAAAACTCTATGTCGTGTGACACCATAACAACAGTTACGCCATTTGCTTTTAAATCTTTTAAGATATCCGCAAAAATATGCTTAAAATGTGCGTCAAGACCTTTTGTAGGCTCGTCTAACAATAGGATTTGCGGTGACATTAACAGAACCTTTGCAAGAGCCGCACGCTGTTGTTCGCCTCCCGATAAGTCGTACGGGTGGCTGTACAGCAAATCTTCTATTCGGCATAGCTGAGATATGCTTTTAATCTTAAATTCTTTTTCCTCTTTAGGCAATTTCGTTTGCGAAAGTATATCGAGAAGGTCAAGATAAACCGTTTTCTTTACAAAAACGCTTTGGGGATTTTGCGGCAGAACTCCCATAATTCCGTTATACAGATTTTGTATTTTGGAAACAGGCTCTCCGTTTATAAGAACCTCACCTCGATACGGCTTATTAAGTCCCGACATAAGTGACAAAGCCGTTGTTTTGCCTGCTCCGTTACCGCCAAGCATAGCAAAAATTTCACCTTTGTTCACACTCACATTCAAGCCTTTTATAACATCAGGCAAGTCCTTTTCGTATCTGAAATAAGCATCTTTAATTTGAATTACAGGATTGTCGACTTCAGGCACAGTGATATTTTGAGGTATAGCACCGCCATCTACAATATGCGCTTTTGAGTAATCCTCAAGCCAACACTTACCCTCACGGACAGTGACAGGGCAGAGCAAATCATTATCCACCGCTCCGTGTATACGCATAGGTGTGGGCATAGCCATATACATATCGTGATTTTGTCTCTTTAATATTTCGCCCACATCTCTCGGTGTGCTGTCGGCTGTAATTCTGCCCTTATCCATCACAATAACCCTGTCAGCCATTGCAAAGGCATCCTCTATGCGATGCTCCGATAAAATAACAGTTATACCAAGCTCCGTGTTAATCTTCTTTAAGGTGTTTAAGAACTCCTGTGCGGCAATCGGGTCTAACTGACTTGTAGGCTCGTCTAAAATAATCACACTCGGTTGCATAGCCATTACAGCCGCAAGATTTAATAGCTGTTTTTGTCCGCCTGAAAGGTCGGTAACTTTATTATGAAACCAAGTCTGAATACCGAAAAATGATGCCATTTCGGAAACTCTCGCCCTGATTTCAGGAGTGGAATACCCTAAGCTTTCAAGCCCAAAAGCCAACTCGTGCCACACCTTGTCCGTCACGATTTGATTGTCAGGATTTTGCATAACAAATCCTATTTTTGCGGCTTGTTCCCTTGATGATATATCCGCTAACTGTCTGTTTTCAAAATAAATATTTCCCGTTTTAACTCCGTGAGGGGCAAGGACAGATTTGAGCATTCTCAGCAGAGTTGTTTTACCACAGCCTGATTTTCCGCAGATTGTTATAAACTCGCCCATACTTACTGTGAGAGAAATATCGTCAATTGCCTTGTTTTTTCTGTTTGGATATGTAAAACTCAGATTTTCGATTTTATAGCTTTCCATCTTGCCGCCTCCCTTACTTCTATAATAATCGGGCACACACAAAGTGCCGAATAGGCAATAAACACACTAAGTGAAAATGCCGAAAAGTCATTTGCCTTGATTGACGGAAAATATCTGAAGTACATTCCGTCAAATATGTTACCTAAAAAGGTGTATATTCCCAATATAATAATACATAGAAGTGCTTTTTTATCTCTTTTATCAAAAGTGAATATCGAAAACGCAGTTCTTCCCGAATGTCCGTAGCCTCTTGATTTCATACTGTCTGCGGTTTCTATGGCATTTTCAAGTGACCAGGTTGTCATAATTGACAAAATAGCAAGTCCGCATTTTGCTCTTTTGATTATACCTCCGTTTGAAACATCCCTGCCCATACATCTCTGTGCATCTGCCACCACCTTAATCTGAGCCGAAAACCTCGGCACAAAACGGAGCGTCATTGATAGTATCAATGACAGTGACGGAATAATTCTCCCGAACAGATAAATAAATTTATCACTTGTCATAACCTCGTTATAACAAGAGAACCAACATATGACGCTTGCAATCATTATTGCCGCCGCAATTCCGTACACAACAGACTCTAAAGTCAATGGATTTCCGCTTGGCAGATACTCAATAATGGTAACCCCCTCGTGATTAAACGCAGGGTTAATCAAAGCCATTGCGATTATCATAGGCAACATATATAAAAGATTTGTTTTAATCGCCTTTGTTCCGTTTAAGATTACGGAATAAGCAAAGGCACACACTAAGGATATACAAAGGCATATCGGGTGCATAAGAAAGCACGAAAACCCTATTACAAATACAAAATATATAAAATTTATAATAGGGTGATAGGTTTTAAACTCATTCATAATCTCTTTTCCCATTTCTTGCTGAATAATTACCGCCTACATCAGTGCCTAAATCACAGGTATATATCCACTCGACTTTGTCGCCCTCTTTAAGCTGATAGCGGGAGCAACCATAATTCGGAAACCAATCATTGACCCTATACATCCAGCCTGACAGTTCACCGCAGTCATACTCATATATGTTCCCGATGCCCTCTATATATGCACTGTTATAAATCGGTGTGCTTACAAATTCCATATGTATTTTATTGCGTTTCATTTCACGCAATAAAAGATTAAACACACTTTCTCCCTCGTAGAATGTGACAGTTTGTTCTTCAAAAATTATGCCGTCACTCGGCACGAGTTCTCGTTTTTCCTTATCGAGCCAAGCAATATTTTTAAGTATTGTATCACATCTGACCGACATAGTACAGGTTAATTCCTTGTCAGAAATAACTGCATTTTCAGGTTCAATAGGCACAGGCCTTCCCTCAGGCACAGGCTCGGTTTGATAATCGTCCTTTCCTGTGCTTGCGTTTATATCCATTCCGTTTTGTTCGGAATAATCCGTATCGCCGCTTTGAACATTTGCTGTTACATTTTCCGTCATACGCTCTGCCAATGCTATTTTTTCCTCAGCTGACATTGGCGAATTACCCGGGTTTTGCGGTTTGTTTTCTTCGGTTGCAGGCTCTCCCTCTTTCTCTGCGGAAGCATTATCTTGTTCCTCAACCTGTTCAGGCTCTGCATCAATATCCTTTTCCAACGCCTTTGAGGGTACTTTTGTCTGCACTTGATTTACCTCTGTATTCCGGCCTCTGAGGTTGGGAGCATCTCCGCCCCACCAGAACACAAAGGCTAATACCAACGCAACAATTACACCTGCAATTATCTTGTTTTTATACTTTTTCATTCCTATTACTCCTTAAATGAGTTTTGAAAATAACAGCATATTATAAAGCATCTGTGCAATTTCCGCTCTTGTAACAAATTCCTTTGGATTAATTTCCATTGCGTCATCAGGAAGTATCTTATTGTCATAGCAGAATGCAAGGGAGCTTACCGCCCAATCAGATGCCTTTACATAGTCCAAAAAGCCTGCCAAAATATTGCGTGCCTCAAAGGCTTCAATGTTGGTATCCATTCCGCACAGCTTAGCCGCTCTTGCAACCATCACCGCTGACTCCTCACGGGTAATCGTTCCGTTTGGAGCAAACTCCGTGTCCGACACACCCTTTATTATACCATAGGAGTATGCAGTATTTACATAGTCGTAAAACCAATCATTTGCTGTTACATCATTAAATATGGAACTGCTTTTCACAGGCAAGCCAAGTCCTCTCACAACTATTGTTGCAAACTCCGCTCTTGTCATTGTGCTTTGGGGTTCAAATGAACTATCTGTTTTGCCGTTAATTATGTTTCTCGCCGCCAGCTCCTCTATTGCTGTCTGATTTGTGTGCCCTTTTATATCTTCAAAGGTTTTACCAAGATTTACAATACTCATTTTCTTGACATCAGAATTTTTATCGGGAAGTCCGACACTTTGGTTCTCGCTTTCGGAAATTGAAATTGCATCGCTCATACTGTATAGGCTGTTTTTATTCTCATTAAATCGTTTTAGTGCCACAAGTGCATTAAAGCATTGTTCGGTTGCCATCTGATTTATGTCGCCGTCTAAGGTATGCTTAAAGCCCTTTCCTCCCTCGCAAAATTTCAACATATTATCAAGCATTGTATTTCCGTTTTTCACAAAACGAGGGTCGTCAACAGATATTCCAAGCTCACAAAGTGCAACTATCATTTGAGCATAGCTTTCTGAATTTTCTTCATAACATATTAATTCTCCGTTTTCATTCTGAAAATCGGATATCCACATAAGTGCTTTTTCCGTTGCTGACTTTACGGATTCCTTGTTTTGGTATTTGCTGAGTGCCTGCAATGCCATTGCGGTTACATCAACATCAGCATTATCTCCCGATAGAGTCCAGCCTCCGTCTGAGGTTTGATTATCAAGAATATAGCTTATATACATATCTCTTGTGGCTTGTGTTGCCGCCTCCCTGTTTTGGGGAATTTCATATTCACCGCAATCCAGAGCAATCAACGCCCATATAGCACCGTTTACCCCTTGCCATACCGTCTTTTCATAATCGGAGAGTGGTATTAACAGATTATACCCCTCAACATCAGTAGGGTTTTTGCCGATTGCGGTTAAGGCAAGAATTACTCTTGAATACTCAGTATATTTTTTATTATGCAAAATCCCTTTGCAGTCTGCAACATATTTGCATACAGTTTTATAGTAATTATTATAATATTCTTCGGGAATATCCGCTCCGCTCCTGGCAAGCCCTAAAACCGCCCATTCACCGCCGATTGAGGCAACCTGTGGATTGTTTACAGTTTGGTATATGTAATCTGCCGTATCAGCAGTTATTAAGTCAACTGTATTTTGTTCTAACGCAAAAGCCGAGCAATTACACATCAATATCAAACTCGCCAATATAAATGATATAATTCTTTTCATAATCAATCTCCATTTTAAAGTCAAATGCAGATGCCCAAAGCATCTGTATTTGGTAATTTATTTTATCATTAATCCTATCAAACGCTGATAAATCACAGCGACTTCAGCACGGGTGGCATAACCCTGCGGGTCAAGTAACTCATCAGGTTTGCCTGATACAATTCCGCTGTTTACTGCCCAGCCAATTGCCTCCTTTGCCCATTCCGATACTTCTTCTTTGTCCTTGAAGTTATCAAAGCCTTCTTCCGTTTTTGTGTCCATTCCGATATTTTCCGCATAGCGATAGATAATCGTACAGAGCTGTTCACGTGTTACATTGCCGTCAGGCTCAAAGCCTTTACCCGTACCCTCTGCAATTTTATTCGCACTTGCCCAAACTACTGCATCCGTATACCAGGTATCATCAGAAACATCTTCAAAACTCTGCGATCCGTTTACCTCAGCCTCCTCCAATCTGAAGAGAGTTGTTACAAGCATTGCTCTGCTTGTATTGGCATCAGGCTCAAAACCATTTTCTGTGCCTGAGAATATTTCACGTGATGTCACAAAGTCAATGGCGTTTTCTGCCCAATGCTTCTCTGTATCGGGATAAGCCTTAACTCTATCCGCAGTTTTAACGATTGCACTTCCTTTGATTATAGCCTTTATGCCATCTTTAGTCAAAACAGCTTTTTTTACAGCAGTTTCGCTGCCGTCCTCACCTACAATGACCAATACTGCATTTTTGCTTTGACTGTTGTTTGGAATAGTGATATCCACTCCGCCATTAATCTTGTTTTGCACATTGCCGTCAACAGTTACCTCAATATATACACTATCATTTTTATTTTCGGCTGTGATACACAAGTTGCCATCAAGATTTTTAACTCCTTTATTTGACACTGTCACCTTTGCAATATCTGATGTTATTGCAAGTCCCAAATTGTTGTTTGCAATGTTTCCTACTGCCGTTTTAGGAATTGTAATACTTATCTTTGTTGCATTTCCGTTGATTTCAGGTGTGATATCAACTGCTGATTTTTTTTCATCCTTTATTGCCTTATTTACAGCCGAGGAAATCGTTTCGGCATTAAGTTCAACAGATGCAACACCGTTTTTATCCGCCGTCACTTTAGGCTTAATATTGCCGTTAGCCTCATCAATTGTAATACTTTCCTGCTTAACTGCCGAGCCTCCTCCGCTTGAACTGCCAAAATTTTGCGAACCGTTTTCCTTTGTATAATCGTCTGTGTAGAACCAAACCACACTTGATGACGAATTAAGCTTTGTATTTCGGCAATCTGTGGTTATGTGCTTTCCGTTAACCTCAAACATCCAGCCTGAATTTCTGCCATGGTCAAACTCGGCTATTCCGTCAATTGACGAAATATATCCCTTACTGCTCTCTTTGTATTCTTTGTTGTTTTTAGCAAGTGCTTCATCAAGCACATCAAATACAGTTACGCCTTTTTCTGCGGTTATTTTTTCGCTTACAAATGCAGTATACCTTGAAGAATTGTTTTTATATGTATACGAGCCATTGCACTTATCACCATCGTGTATCATAACTTTTACACTAATCCTAATCGTTGTGTCTGCACTTCCCGAACCATCGCTTGAAGAGCTTTCGGATAAGGATACTGCGACTTTTTTTGGAATATGGTTTTCCTTATCCGCACTTGTTACAGTAATCTCTCCTGTTTTGGTAACATAACCCAACTTTGAAACAGAATAAGTATATATCCTCTCCTCTAAGTCATACATATTGCCCAAAACAGGCTCTGCACCATCAACTGAAACTGTTGCATCAGACGGAGTGACCTCAAAGGTTACAGGGCATCCGCTTGCCCAGGTGGCATATGCTTCGTCTTTAGGATAGTCCGAAAAGTCGTACATATCCCTTCCGTCACCTTCAGTTATAAACCTCCAAGCCAAAAGTCCTCTAAAGCCCTGCTCCGTTGCAAACCCATTGTTAAATCCATCATTTGTATCATTGACGTCTGTTAATATCCCGTCAATTAGGCTCTTCTCAGTTTTTTTCACTTGGTCTGCATTGATACCAAGTGCTGACAATCCGCATATGGCAAGCCCCGTTGATGCACTCTCGCCTCCCCATAAGGCTTTTATCATTCCGTCATCACTTTGTTCGCCTTTCAGTATATCAACAGCTTTATCAACTTCTGATTTTACATCAGTGTTGTTATCGTAATAAGGTGCAAGTGCCAACAGCATAGGTGTAAGTGCATCTGTCCCCCAGCCTACACTCTGCCATCTGTCACTTAACGAAAGTGCGGCATCAACCAAATACCCTCTCTGTTCTTCCGTTATATAATTTTCCGACTCCTCCAGAGCAACCATCACATACGGAAGTGTATACTCGTTATTTACGATAGCTGCGTCTTTATTTTCTACAAGTTCTGTAAGTCTGCCCACAACATCTATCTTTTCAAGAGATGAAGTATGTACATTTTGAGGGTCATAGCCCATTGAGCGAATTGCTATTATTGTCTTAGCCATATCACCGGGGCTTGTTGTATTTTTAACATCAGATATAAGCTTATCAAGATATGCTTGCTTTTGTATATCGGTAAGCTTGTTCTCACTGTTGGGGTAGAGCTTTTCATAAGACATCAAATCCGCAACAATCCAGGGCAGATTTGTGCTTGCCTGCGTCAGGTCGCTTTCAACATACTTTTTCGCAATGTTGTGTATGAGAGCAACAGCAGGAGGTTGGCTGACACTTGCAACACAAACAGGTGCGGTAATCGCCGGCACTTCCTCTTCACCTGAAAGCTTACTCTTTTTTGCAGAAATAGTCTGTGTACCTGCCGTATCAAGTGTAATACTTGCCTTGCCGTTCTCATCTGTTGTATATTCGGTTTCCTCACCATTTACTGTAATAATTGCGTTTTCACAAGGCGAAAATACCATATTCCCATTTTCATCATATCCGCTTACATAAAGCGTTATATCAAAAGGCTCGCCTTCAATTACATCTATGTTAGTCTTTTCAAACTTAGCGTAATCCTCTGTGTCGGGATAATAGTTCTGATAAATAATAGCGTCAATGTAATCACCACTTTCAACTTCGTGCGAAAGATCCGAAACATATTCTGTGCCGCCGTTTAGATAATAGCCGAATTTACCGCTTGTATCTTCCCAAAACTTTGTGACAGATAATCTGAAATCTTCGTTTGCAGAAGCATATCCGACTTCGCTTCCGCCCTCATAATACAGATTGTGCAGCTCTGTAAATACATCATCAAGGTTATAGCTTTCCTTACCTGACAATTCAACGGGAACATATGCCATAGGAATACCTGATTTATCATTTAAAACCTCTCCGTATTTTGTTACACTTACATATGCCGTCACCGAATTTGCCTCTTCGGCAAATACAGGCACTAAACCAATAAGCATAACAATGCTCAAAAAGAGCGACAAAAATCTTCTAATTTTCATTTTTAACATTCCTTTCCTTATATAAATATTTAACTGAATACACTTTGATAAAACTTGTTTTCCCTCCACCTCTTTTCTTAACCACCGCAGTCAATAAAAAAACTGCGGTAAATTTTATACATAAGTATAAAACCACCACAGCTGAGTTTTTCTGTGACAAATCACAATTTGCGTGCGACAAAACAACGCTCTTTTAATACTCAAAAATGAACAATGCTAAGTGCAAACAAAAACATTACCACTATGCAAATCGCATTTAAGTGATAATACCAAAGCAGGTCTTGTGACTCACGCCATTAAAGTTCAAAACTTGTATTTTTATGTTCTGCCTTCTCAGTTTCCCAATGACCGACTTTCGCCGACAAACATAAAAACATTTGACGTATACACCGACAGTTATCGCAGGGGATTCTCACCCCATTCCCTTTTCACCGACTACACCTTGACAAATCTCGCCTTTTGCAGTGCAACCGACACTTTGTGTGAAAATATTAAATTTTTATTTATTATATTATATTTCTGTGCCTAAGTCAATTCATAAAACAAATATAATTTTATAAAAAACAAATATAATTCTTTTATGCCTTTTACCTATCATATAAGCCTGTACACCACGCTGGGACGTCCGCCTGTTTCGTAATTCATTTCCGACTCGGCAATTCCCGTCTCAGTCAGATATGTCATATATCTTCTCACCGTAACAGTTGTCAAGCCCGTTTTTTCTGCAATTTCCTCGCCTGTCATCCACTCGTTATTCTCAAGCTTCTCTTTAATCAATCGAAGTGTGTTTTTCTGTATACCCTTTGGATACGGGTCCAAATTACCTTTGCCGGATTGAGTAAATAATGAGTCTATGCTTTTCTGATTTACAGTATTCAACGCCTCCAAGGCATCTGTTTGTGCTATAAATTTGTCAAGTGCAAGTCTGAACCTCTCGAATGTAAACGGCTTGACAAGATAATCTATAACACCCAATTGAATACTCTCCCTAAGCGCATCACGCTCATTTGCCGCAGTTACCATAATCACATCAGAGCTTATTTTTTGTTCCCTAATCCGACGCAGAGTTTCAAAGCCATCCATATACGGCATAAAAACATCAAGGAAAATCAAATCTACATCATTGTTACTGAGATAATCCAATGCACTCTTTCCGTCACCGCATTTTGCCGCAACGTAAAAATCCTTGTGCCGATTGACATACTGCTCATTTATCATTGCTACCATTGGGTCATCATCTACAATCAATACGCTATACATTATACCCCTCCTTATCTGTTGTAAAGCTTACAGAGAATGTCGTTCCCACTCCCTCCTTTGACTCAACAGTTATTTGTCCTCCGTTTTCTTCCACCATTTTCTTTACTTGATAGAGTCCCGTTCCCCTGCCGTCACCCTTTGTGGAAAAACCATTTTCAAAAATGCGGTTCATATTTTCGCTCGGAACACCTACTCCCGTATCGCTGACTGTTATAAGCAACTCACCTGGCTTTGAGTATATTCCAAATCTTAATTCCTTTGACGTATCATACGTACCGCCCGACATATTCATAGCATCAAAAGCATTGTCAATAAGGTTGCCTATAACCGTCACAAGCATTTCAGACGACAGCCCTATATCTGCTTTTGAATATCGGCTTTCATCTTTAAATACAAATTTTACATTTAACTCAGATGCCCTTGCACTTTTACCTATGAGCAAGGCTGCAATTGCAGGCTCATCCACAGCTGACATTATCTTGCTTATTGACGCTCTCTGCATAAGGGTGATATTTTCAATGTATTTTGTCGCATCATCATACATTTCCATCTGAATAAGTCCAAGTATAACGTGCAGCTTATTTGTAAAATCGTGATTATTGGCACGCATAGAGTCAACAAGATAACGAGTTCCTGCCAAATCTTCCATCAATTTTGTGTACTCGGCTCTGTAGTGCAGAATTGCAACCGCACCGATAATCTCCTCATTTTCGCAAATCGGTATGCTGTCTATAAGCACATCAGCATTTTTAAGGCTGTGGTCACGGATACTGAATTCCTTTTTACCGCTTTCAAGAGTCCTTGAAAAGAACGCATCATTACAGATATTTTTAAGAGGCTGACCTGCAATATTTTCTGTACTGCAGCCGAGCATTGACGTTGCCGAACGATTTGCGAACTGCACAATACCTTTTTGGTCGATAGCAAGTATTCCTTCGTTAAGTGACTCTAAGATGTTATCGCGTATGCGATACATTGCAGAAAATACATTCGGCTCATAGCCATACAGGCTTTTCTTAACTGATGCTGAAAGCTCAGCCGAAATTATAAGCTCAATCACAATCGCCGCCAGGGTTATTATAAGAAAGATAAGAAAAATCTGCGTAGTTTCGGTTTTTATATTATCCATAAGCATAACCGCCATTACAAAGCCCGAATAATCGCCATTCTCATCATATACTGCGGCATATGCTCTTCTTTGCTGTCCTGAGGGTCCCCTGTCATTTGCGGCATAATATTCCTTTCCGTCAAACTCAGGCAATGTTCCGTCATATTGCGTGTTAATCAAATCGTGATTAGAGTGGTAAAGGCGTACTCCGTCGTTTTTCACTATGGAGATAACGTCTATATTATCAAGAGTATTTTTTAGCGAGTCAAGATATTTTGTCAGCATATATAGGTCGTAGTCGTTGTTAATTTCATCAAGCAATGGTGACTTTGCGATTGTTTCGGCAGTATTTTGCAGGTTTTGGTCACGCTTTTTGGTTTCCGTTCTGATGTTAATAATTGTTCCCGCTATACCTAAAAACAAGGCAAGGGAAATTATAAGAGATATTTGTGTGAAAAATATTTTTTTGTATATATTCTCTGTGTTACTGCCTTTTGATTTTTTCATATTTACCACTGCTCCTTTTTAATATGTATATATTTTACCATATCACATTTTTCTGTTCAAGTAAATTAACCCTTTTTAAAGTAAAAAAAATGTCATCAGAAAAAAAATATTTTAATGTTTCATAAAATTGATTTTATATAAACCCTGTGATAAGATTATCACGTAATCAAACAAAGGGGGATTTAAAATTATGAACTTGGTATTTGAAACCATTATGCTACTCTGTTTTGGTCTGTCGTGGCCTATAAATGTCATAAAGGCATACCAGGCACGGACCGCAAAGTCTACGAGCCTGCCATTTATACTGCTGATTTTTGTCGGCTATATCGCAGGCATCATAGCAAAGCTAATCACACATCAGATAAATTATGTTTTGATTGTTTATCTGTTAAATCTTGCAATAGTTTTGGTAAATATCGGTGTATATTTTAGAAATACAGCCTTGGATAAAAAGGCCGAAGCATTAAATTAAAGGAGTGAACTTATATGATTAAAAAAGAAAATATCATTGAAAAATACAAAGAGTTAAATAAACTTGCAGAACAAAACGGCATAGTAATTTTCGGAGGATGCAAGGACAGAGATATTGCAATGTGCGAGCTCAAGCAAGCATTCTTTCCGGATGCCGTATTTTATAACAGAAGCATTGACGGCATCAGTATCGAAAATGCCGCAGAACTGTATTCACTCTGCGTTGCACCGCTTATGCCCGATACTGTACTGTTGCATATAGGAGCGGAAGATTTACAGCTCTGCTCAGATAGTCCTGCTGAATTTGAAACAAAATATCGTGAACTAATAAGGCAGATACGTAAAAATAACAAATATTGTGATATAGCGATTATCAATTTTCAAAACACAAACCACTCCTCCGATATTGAAGGTCTTAACAAAAAGCTTAAGTATATCGCTGACTCTGAGCATTGCGACTACTGCGACATCTCTGCCGGCTGCACACGCAGTTCGGCTCAGGCAAAAAAAGAAATTTCATTCATTTGCAACCTCGGGTTCGTACAAACATTGCAACGCAAGCATCCAATATATGATATGGCTGAAATATTATTCTGCTACGCATAAAATAAAAGCAACAGTCCATTCCCGTAAAATTCAGGGTATGGGCTGTTATTTTTTTACGTAAAACCATATATGATTAATCCTTAAGTCTTTTCTCCTTGGACTATGATACACACCAAAATAAAAATCCGATCAAGCAATATATTATTTAAAAAATCAAGCATTTATAAAAGAATTTTTATCATTTATTTATTCTGATATGAATTTTTATTGCAAATCATACAAAAATTTGCGATAACTTTTTAATATTTTTTAAAAAAACTATTTGATATTGTCGAACAAGTATGTTATACTTATATATTAGTTGGATGCGTATACGATATCGCTGTCAACTCAAATTTTGAAAAAATAATAAATCATATTATTTAAGCATAATTTTAAGGAGGAAAAACTATGGCTAAACATTTTAAGACTATGGATGGTAACTGTGCTGCCGCACATTGTGCCTATGCCTTTACCGAAGTAGCTGCCATCTATCCAATCACTCCTTCATCAACAATGGCTGAATACGTTGATGAGTGGAGTGCCAAAGGCTTGAAGAACGCCTTTGGTCAAACAGTAGAGGTTGTTGAGATGCAGTCAGAAGCAGGTGCAGCAGGTGCTGTACACGGTTCACTTCAGGCAGGTGCTCTCACAACAACATTCACAGCATCACAGGGTCTTCTTCTGATGATTCCTAATATGTACAAAATTGCAGGTGAGCTTTTACCTACAGTATTCCACGTAAGTGCGAGAGCACTTGCTGCTCACGCTCTTAACATCTTTGGTGACCATCAGGATGTTATGGCTTGTCGTCAGACAGGCTTTGCAATGCTCGCGTCAGGCGGCGTTCAGGAGGTTATGGACCTTGCCGGTGTAGCACATCTTGCTGCAATTAAGGGCAGAGTTCCTTTTCTTCATTTCTTTGACGGCTTCAGAACTTCTCACGAAATTCAGAAGGTTGAAGTTATGGAATACGATGACCTCAAAGGTCTTATCGATCAGGACGCTCTCAAAGAATTTAAGGATAGAGCATTAAATCCTGAACACCCTGTACTCAGAGGTACAGCTCAGAATGGTGATATCTACTTCCAGGGCAGAGAGGCTTCTAACAAATATTATGAGGCTATTCCTGATATTGTTGCTGATTATATGAAGGAAATCACCAAAATCACAGGCCGACTACTATGGTGCAGAAGATGCTACTGAAGTTGTTGTTGCAATGGGCAGTGTATGTCAGGCTCTTGAAGAAACAGTTGACTACTTAAATGCACAGGGCAGAAAAGTCGGTGTTCTTGAAGTTCACCTCTATCGTCCTTTCTCAGCTAAGTACTTCTTTGATGTAATGCCTAAGACTGTTAAGAAGATTGCTGTTCTTGACAGAACTAAGGAACCCGGTTCACTGGGCGAACCTCTTTATCTTGACGTTTGCAGTCTTTACAAGGATTGCGACAACGCTCCAAGCATTGTGGGCGGTCGTTACGGCTTAGGTTCAAAGGATACAACTCCGACTCAGCTCGTTGCTGTATTTGACAACTTAAACGGCGAAATGAAGAACGGCTTTACCATCGGTATCAACGACGATGTTACAAATCTCTCACTTCCTCTCGGAGAAAGAGTTAACGCTGCTCCTGCAGGTGCAACACGTTGTAAGTTCTGGGGCTTCGGTTCAGATGGTACTGTTGGCGCAAACAAAGACGCTATCAAAATTATCGGTGATAACACAGATATGTACGCTCAGGCATACTTTGACTACGACTCAAAGAAGTCCGGCGGTGTTACAATGTCACACTTGAGATTTGGTAAGACTCCTATTAAGTCAACCTATCTCCTTGACGAAGCTGACTACATTGCTTGTCACAAGCCTGCATATGTTTATCAGTATGATGTCCTTGACGGTTTGAGAAAAGGCGGTACATTCCTCCTCAACTGCGTATGGACTCCTGAAGAACTCAATGAGAAGCTTCCTGCTCATATGAAGAAGTATCTTGCAGAAAACGAAATCAACTTCTACACAATCAACGCGGTAGATGTTGCAGTTAAGGTTGGTCTTGGTCCTAACCGTATCAATATGGTTACTCAAAGTGCTTTCTTTAAGCTCTCAGAGGTTATACCTTTTGACCAGGCTGTTACCCTCATTAAAGAGGCAATCAAAAAGACCTATGGTAAAAAGGGTGACGAAATAGTTAAGATGAACTGCGATGCAGTTGATGGTGCTATTGACGCTCTTGTTAAGATTGATATTCCTGCTGATTGGAAAGACGCCGTTGAAGAAGAAGTCGTTGCAAACGACAGACCCGACTTCATCAAGAACCTCGTTGACCCTGTTAATGCTCAACGCGGTAACAAGCTTCCCGTAAGCGTATTCGAAGGCAGAGAAGACGGTACTTTTGAAACAGGTACATCAAGATATGAAAAACGCGGTGTTGCAGTTCTTGTTCCCCAGTGGCAGAAGGATAATTGTATCCAATGTAACCAGTGTTCACTTGTATGTCCTCACGCAGCAATCCGTCCTATCCTTGTAGACGAAGCTGAAAAAGCTGCTGCTCCTGCATCATTTGAAACAATTAAGGCAATCGGCAAGGACTTTGCAGGTCTTGAATTCAGAGTACAGGTATCACCTCTCGACTGTCTTGGTTGCGGCGTATGTGCTAACGTATGTCCTGCACCTAAGGGCAAGGCTCTCGTTATGAAGCCAATCGACGAAGTTAGTCCTGTTGACGCTCCTAACTGGGATTACGCAATGGATAAGGTTGCTAACAAGGCAAACCTCGTTGACGTATCAGCTAACATTAAAAATTCACAGTTCGCACAGCCATACCTCGAATTCTCAGGTGCTTGTGCAGGTTGTGGTGAAACACCTTATATTAAGCTCATCACTCAGCTCTTTGGTGACAGAATGATTGTTGCCAACGCAACAGGCTGTACATCAATTTGGGGCGGTAGTGCTCCTTCAATGCCATATTGTAAGGACGAAAACGGCAGAGGTCCTGCTTGGGCTAACTCACTCTTTGAGGATAACGCTGAATTTGGTCTTGGTATGGTTATGGCTAACAACAAGATTAAGAGCACATTATCTGCAAGAATGGATGAAGCTATGGACGCAGTATCTGCTGACTTAGCCGCTGCATTCAAAGAGTGGCAGGGTGCAAAGGATGACGCTGCAGGCTCTAAGGCTGCTGCTGAGAAGATTGAAGCTCTTATCAAAGATGCTGATATGTCTAATCCTGCTGTTAAGGAAATCGCTGACAGAACAGACTTCCTTGTTAAGCGTTCACAGTGGGTATTCGGCGGTGACGGCTGGGCATACGATATCGGTTACGGCGGTCTTGACCACGTAATCGCATCAGGTCAGGACATCAACATCTTTGTTGTTGATACTGAGGTATACTCAAACACAGGCGGTCAGTCATCAAAGGCTACTCCTACTGCTGCTGTTGCTAAGTTTGCTGCCGCAGGTAAAAAGGTTAAGAAGAAGGATCTCGGTATGATCGCAACAACATATGGCTACGTATATGTTGCACAGATTGCACTCGGTGCAAATCCTGCTCAGGCTCTTAAGGCTATCAAAGAGGCTGAGGCTTATCCGGGTCCGTCACTCGTAATCGCTTACGCTCCTTGTATCAACCACGGTATCAAGGCTAAGGGCGGTATGGGTAACTCAATTGCTGAAGAAAAGAAAGCTGTTGAAACAGGTTATTGGCATCTCTGGAGATTTAATCCTGAACTCGCTGAGGAAGGAAAGAATCCGTTTATCCTTGACTCTAAGGAACCAACAGGCAGCGTTGTTGACTTTATGAACGGCGAAAACCGTTACTTAATGCTCAAGAAGGCATATCCCGAAATGGCAGAACAGCTCTTTGCTAAGGCAGAGAAAGACCTCTCAGACAGATACGAAGTATATAAGAGAATGGCTAAGGACTAATCCTTAAAGCTTAACTTAAATACCCAAAGGGATATTTAAAAGTCACTTAAACAAGAAAGGACCTCGGTTTGAGGTCCTTTTCCTGTTTTACGGAAAACTCTTTATCTATACTCGAAAAAAACTCATTAAAAAGCAGAAAACCATTGATTTTTACGGCACTAAAAAATCGAGGACATATCATCCTCGATTTTTAGGAGAACTTTTTAAACAGCTCCGTTTTATTTTATCTTAGCCCGGAATTTGCTCGCTCAAGGTAACCTCTAATGTTTCGGTTCTGCCTGTTGCGTATTTATCAACCTGCATCTTTAATTTATCACCGGGATTATGTTGATTTTTAACCTTGTTAAGAGTTTCACTGTCGGTAATCTTTTCGCCCTCAACCTCTGTTATTATATCTCCTTGCTCAAAGCCTGCACTCCTTGCATTCTCTGTTGTAACCTCCATAACCTGAACACCCTGTGGCCAAGAATATGACTGCGCCATATATTCGGTAACATCACGGGTAGAAATACCTATAACGGGACGGCCCTTGACATATCCGTATTCGATAAGGTCAGCAATAATCGGTTTAGCCTCTGATGACGGAATGGCAAAGCCCATACCTTCAACGCCTGAGGTTGCCACCTTGATTGAGTTTATACCTATTACCTCACCAAATCTGTTGATAAGTGCACCGCCTGAGTTGCCTGAATTTATAGCGGCGTCTGTCTGGATAACATTCATTGTTCTGTTGTCAACACTGACAGTTCTGTTTACCGCACTGATTATACCCTCTGTTACACTTCCGAAGAACTCAACACCCATAGGGTTGCCGATGGCAATTGCTCTTTCACCGACTTCAATATCATTTGAGTCGCCCAATGTTGCAACGGTAAGATTTTCCTTTGGTTCTATCTTGATTACAGCCAAATCTGTTTGGGCATCAGCACCGATTAATTTTGCCTCGTACTCTGTTCCTGTATTCAGCAATACCGCAACGCTTGAAGCACCCTCTACAACGTGATTATTTGTTATAATATATCCGTCTTGGCTCAATATTATGCCTGAGCCTTCACTCTTGGCAGAAGCAGCCTGACCGAATATCGTCATTTGTCCCTGTACTGTACTTGTGATACCAACAACTGAAGGTCCGACTTTTTTAGCAATCTCTGTTGTCGGCATTTCATCCTGCGATGAAACAGTTTTCTGCATATTACTGTCAGATGCGTTTCCGTTCAGGCTTTCTACCAAATCCTGCTTTGATGTAACCTGTTTTTCCTCTGCACCATATTTTTTGCCGAGCATAAATGCACCGCCGAGTATGGAAAGATTTAATACAGTAAGTGCAAGCATTGCGGCAACAAATCTGTTCTTTTTTGATTTTTTATCGCATTTTTTTACAATTTCCGTATAACGCTTTGAGTCTGCATTTGTATCAGCCTCTGCTTTTGAATATCCGCCCGACAGGTCAATTACTACCTGCTCGTTATCCTTGCTGTTCTCTGCGGTTGCATAAATAACATCTTGGTTATTATCTGTCTCCTGAGCATAGCTGCTATCATTTTCCGTGCTGAAATTTTCCAAAGCACTACCTTCTGAATTTTGCTCTGCCCCTGATGTGTTTTCATTATTAAAGCCATTAAAATCATTCATAATAATCTCCATTCCGCCGCCCTGCGTCGGCACAAATAGTAATTAAATTTCTCTTATCTGCAGGGCAAGGAATGATAAGAGATTATTACGCCCATG
>CADAVS010000010.1 GCA_902791425.1 uncultured Ruminococcus sp. | reverse complement strand
GTAATGGGTCGCTTACAATAATTGCTGTTTTAAAGTTGTTTTCCAGCATTATTATATAGGAATATGCTATATTTTCCAAAGTGATTTCGGAATTGTCCTCAATTATAATATCGCTCTCAGGGACACCGGCATTGATAGCATATACCCTTGCGGCTTCGGCTTCGGAATATTTATTTTCAACATCTTTTCCGCCCGTAAATATTATTTTAGGGGACATATTGTTATTATAAAGGTCAATGGCGTGATTAATCCTCTCCGCAAAAACAGGCGAAGGTGTGTCGTAATCCGTTTGTGCCCCCAAGACGATTATCACATCTGCAGGTGCAGTTGTGTCTGCTTTGGAGTATAGGTAAATGGATATTGCGTTGTACGACAACCATACCAAAATAACAGATATTAATGTAATTGAAATATATTTAAGTCTGAGTATTTTTTTCATATGCATTCCTCGATAAATTATTATATTTCAGCTTCATTTGCAGCGGGTGATGTCCATATCGTTCCGTTTGGCTTTAACTCTATGTACAAATAACAAAAAGGACCTCAAGTCGAGATCCTTTGGATTTTTGATTATGCCTGTGCATTTTCTCCGCATATATCTGCCAATGATTTAGATACTGTGTGTGAGATAGGCTTCCATTCGATTTTGCGGAAGAGTGCAACAACAGCAATCGGAACATATGTCAGCATAAACAATGGGAATGTGAAGAGATAGAGAACTCTCTTCGGCTTACTGCAGTGAATATTTTTCCATTCAGTGATTGCTGTAATACTTCCCATAAGGAAGAACATTCCGTAAAAGTTCATAATAGTCTGAACAAGTGTCTTGACTAACATAGGCAGTTCAGGTGAATGTGTTACGGCTCCAACGGGTATCGCAACAAGGTTGATAGCTATGCTGACAAGAGTTAAAAGCATTGCCGGCATAATTGTCATAAGCATATCAAAGCAAGAGAAGCTGCCCTTTAATACACCCTTGAAGAGCTTTCTGCCATAGTTGGCAAAAACTTGATAAAAGCCCTTTGCCCATCTGAGACGCTGAGTATATGATTGACCGAATTTTGTAGGCTGTTCGTCATATAAAACGGCGTTAGCACAGTAACCAATCTTTTCACCCTTGGATATACTATCAGTTGTGAACTCAATGTCCTCTGTGAGAAGGTGGTGAATCCAACCACCGTTTTCACGGATAACATCAGCACTTACCAAAAAGCCTGTACCCGATACGGCACAGCTTGTTCCGAGGTGCATTCTCGCGTTGTTGAGATATCTTGCCTCACGCAGGAACCATAATGAATATCCGGCCGAAATCCAATTTGTATCATAGTTTTTAGAATTTCTGTAGCTTGTTATAATGCGGTATCCGTTGTCAAACACCTTGTTCATTTCTTTGATATAGTTAGGGTCGATAACGTTATCTGCATCAAAAATCATATATGCCTCGTAGTTCTTGTCAGCGTGCTCTTTATCAATTATTTTGAACAACCAATCAAGTGCATAACCCTTGCCGACCTGCTCTGTGTTAAAGCGTTCGTAAACTATAGCACCGGCGTTGCTTGCGACCTCTGCTGTATTATCGGTGCAGTTATCCGCTATAACAAAAATGTCAACCAACTCTGACGGATAATTCTGCGAGCGAATACTGCTGATTAAGTTGCCGATAACTCCGCTTTCGTTTCTTGCAGAAACAACAACAGCATAGCGGTGTTGCTTTTTGGCAATGAATTTTAATGGTTTTTTAAGAAGTCCAACAAAGATGTAGAAAAATTGGTACGAATAACATAGTGTGAAAATTACTGAAATGATACAGTTGAAAACAATAATAGCCTTCATATTTTATTCTCCTCGACTTCATAGTCTGATTTATGAGTATTTACACCCAAATTTTTTCTGCACTTACTTTTATATTTTCCATACACATTTATATACTGTAAATATTAAAAAATTATAAATAAAATATAAATATTTTATAAACTATGCACAATTTGCTAAAAGCACTAATAAAAATAGGCGATAATAGGACTTTTTTGTATATCTTTGTACTTGATTATATGTACATTATTCATATACTGATGTAATATGATGTATAAATATTGCACAAAGATAACATTTGTATATCATTATTGAATTATTTTTGTATTAATATATGAAATTATTAAGTAAATTATGAAAAATTTGATTTACAGGACATATAATCCCAAGTAAAAGTGTTGGTTTTTAGCAATTATTGATGTTTACAAGAGGACAAATTTATGATATACTCATTGAGTTACATAAGAAGGAATGGGGTAATACAGCGATGAAAAGAGAAGATTTAAGAAATATTGCTATAATAGCACACGTTGACCACGGTAAAACAACTTTGGTTGACGAAATGTTAAAGCAGGGTGCAGTATATAGAGAAAATCAGGTCGTTGAGGAACGAGTTATGGATAACAACGACCTTGAACGCGAGAGGGGTATTACCATACTTGCAAAAAATACATCTGTGTACTATGACGGCATAAAAATGAACATTATAGACACACCCGGTCACGCCGACTTCAGTGGTGAGGTTGAGCGTATTCTGAAGATGGTTAACGGTGTAATACTTCTTGTAGATGCGGCGGAGGGACCAATGCCTCAGACAAGATTTGTTTTGCAGAAGGCACTTGAGATGAACCATCGCGTTATAATCGTTGTAAACAAGATTGACAGACCTGATGCAAGACTTGATGAAATTCCCGATGAAATACTTGATTTGCTTATCGAGCTTGATGCCAATGACGAGCAGCTTGAAAGTCCTATTATATTCTGTTCGGGCAGAGCAGGTACGGCTTCACTTTCTCAGTATGAGCAGGGAAAGGACTTAAATGTTTTGTTCGAAACAATTAAGAACTATATTCCTGCACCTGAGGGTGACGAAACAGCCCCTGTTCAGATGCTTGTTTCATCTATTGATTACAATGACTATGTGGGTAGAATTGCAATAGGCAGAATTGAAAGAGGCGTATTAAAACAAAATCAGGAGGTTATGGTTTCTGAGTATCACGAAAAGCACCAGCCATATAAGTCAAAGATAGTAAATATTTATCAGATTGACGGACTTGGAAAAAAACAAGTTCAAGAGGCAATGGTGGGCGATATTGTATGTTTCTCGGGCGTAACCGATATTATGATTGGTGACACAATTACGGATACAGAGAATGTAGAGCCTCTGCCTTTTGTAAAAATAAGTGAACCTACAATAGAAATGACGTTTTCGGTAAACGACAGTCCGTTTGCGGGCAAGGACGGCAAGTTCGTAACATCAAGACAGCTCCGTGACAGACTTATGAGAGAGATGTTAAAAGACGTTTCGCTTAGAGTTGAAGATGGAGAAACAACAGACTCATTTAAGGTTGCCGGCAGAGGCGAAATGCATATTTCAATATTAATAGAAACTATGCGTCGTGAAGGCTACGAGTTTTCGGTAAGCACACCGAGAGTATTGTTCAAAGAGATAAACGGCGAAAAGTGTGAGCCTGTTGAAAAGCTGACCATAGATGTTCCCGAAAGTGCAATGGGACCTGTTATGGAAAAAATGGGAGAGAGAAAAGGTGAGCTTGTTCAGATGGCACCTCAGGGCGACAGAATGCGTCTTGAATATAAAATTCCCGCAAGAGGATTGTTGGGTTACAGAAATGAATTTCTTACCGACACAAGAGGTGAGGGAATTATGAACTCAGTATTTGACAGCTATCAGCCGTTCAAGGGCGAGATTACAAGACGTCATACGGGCTCTCTTGTTTCATTTGATACAGGCGAAGCTGTGGGATATGGTATCTTTAAGGTTCAGGACAGAGGAACAATGTTCATAAAGCCCGGGGTTCAGGTATATGAGGGAATGATTGTAGGCTGGTCGCCTAAGGGTGAGGACATAAACGTAAACGTATGCAAGAAAAAACAGCTTACCAATACACGAGCATCAGGAAGTGATGAGGCACTCAGACTTGTTCCGCCGCAGATACTCAGCTTAGAGGGATGCCTTGAATTTTTGGCAGACGATGAACTGTTGGAGGTAACACCTAATAACTTGAGATTGAGAAAGAGAATACTCAACAATCAGCTAAGAGCAAAAGCTAACGCACATAAAAAAGGCTAATAAAAAATTCACCCTAAGGGTGAATTTTTTATTGCAGTTTTGATATAAAATTCTTCATAACCTTGATTGAATTGGCTGATGCCAAAGCCGCAAATTCGGGGAAAGAAAGCTTAGCAGAGTCATCACCGCCATCTGAGATTGCCCTGACAATAACGAAGGGAACTTTGTTTCTGATACAGACGTGTCCTATGGCACCGCCCTCCATTTCGCAGGCATAGGCATTAAAGGTTTTGACAAGCCACTGTTTTTTTGTGTCAGAGCTTATAAATTGGTCACCTGTGGCGATTACACCCGTCTGATATTTAATGCCGCAATCCATTACGCTGTCAATTAACATCTCTCTGATTTTTTTGTCACATTCCATATAAACACCTTCAATTCCTGCAGTAGCACCAAGCTCAATCCCAACGGGAGTCATATCCAAATCGTGCTGCACAACGGAGGTAGCAACCACAATATCGCAAACGGAAAGTCCATCTGCAAGTCCGCCTGCAACGCCCGTGTTTATAACAAAGTCGGGATTATATTCAAGTATCATAATCTGTGCGGCTATTGCGGCATTGACCTTGCCCTCGCCGCAAACTGTTACAACTGCGTCTTTGCCCATAAGCTTTCCCTTGGTAAATGTCATTCCTGCAAATTCTTCCGAGGTTTTTTCTGTCATTATTTCCTTTAAACCATCTATTTCGATAGTCATAGCTCCTATTATTCCAACCATAATTAAAATCTCCTATACAATATAATAATCATACGTTTGTAAAACGTAAAATAGCGTATAAATCATAAATCCAAAATAATTTTATTGAATTATTGATCTATGCCCATTTGTAGGGGACGATGCCTACATCGTCCCGTAAATGCCCCCTATGCCAATTTGTAGGCGACGGCATCAGCTTTTGTCTTGACGGCTTTCTTGAAAATTGAAGGGGACACCAAGACGTCGTTCCCGTAAACAAACTATTCCGTAATCAGACATTCGTTTTCTTTGTCATATTCGGAAACTTTAACTCTGAGGGTTTTGCCTCTCAGATTTTCGTTTGTCCTCTTTCTCACCTCTATATAGTTGGCAGTCATACCACTCCATACACCATTTTTCTCTTGCTCAAACAATACGTCAACCTCTTTGCCTGCATATCTTTCGCAAAAGTTCTTTTTCATCTCTGCCGCTTTTCTTAGCATTGTGTGACACCTTGCGTTTTTAACAGACTCAGGAACTCTGTCGGGCAACTTAGCCGCCAAGGTTCCCTCTCTGACCGAATACGGAAAGATATGCATTTGTGCAAAACCTATCTCCTCGCAAAATCTTTTTGATTCCTCAAAGTCACTGTCGCTCTCACCGGGAAAACCAACAATCAAATCCGTTGTTATGGCACAATCCTCAAATGCCTTTCTCAAGTTCTCGACGGCAGTTTTAAACTCCCCGGTGCTGTAGTGCCTGTTCATTGCTTTGAGGGTTCTGTCGCAACCACTCTGCAATGACAGATGAAACTGCGGACACAGGCCTCTTATCTTTGCTCCGCGTCTGACAAATTCTTCGGTTATCATTATGGGTTCAAGGGAACCTAAACGTATTCTTACGCCATCTGTAACAGCGGAAACTCTCTCCATTACATCTATCAGCCCAATATTGCCCTCCAGGTCCTTGCCGTAGGAGCCTATGTGTATTCCCGTCAGCACAATTTCGCTGTAACCATCATTGCAAATTGTTTTTGCCTCTTCCTCGATTTTAGACATACTGCGTGAGCGTACAGGACCTCTCGCGTATGGAATTTTGCAATAACTGCAGAAATTGTTACATCCGTCCTCAATCTTGATTTCAGCCCTTATTCTGTGCTGTCTGTGAACTATACCAAGCTCCTCGAACTCTGTAATTTCCCTCGCATCTCTTATGACGTCGGTTTTTTTACCCTTTAAAGCCTCCTCGCACAGCCTCACAATATCCGCTCTATGCTCGTTGCCTATTAAAACGTCTATATTTTCTTCTCTTCTCAGGCGTTCTGCCTCTGTTTGGGCAAGACAGCCCGTAACCGCAAGACACCCGTTTGGGTTTTCTCTTCTTGCTCTTCTTATCATTTTTAAGCTTTTTGATGCACCTGTTCCCGTCACGGTGCAGGTGTTGACCACATATATATCCGCAATGCCTGATTTTATCACCTCATAGCCGTCATCCTCAAACAGCTGTGCCATTGCCTCGCTTTCATACATATTTGTCTTGCATCCAAGGGTTATAAACTTAACTTTAATTTCTATCACCTCGTACAAAAATTTATAATGTGTGCTTTATTATTTATATGTAAATTTAATAAATTTGAGCAGTATTTGTTGTTACTTCAGCTTATTGGAAGTATTGCATAAATTTATTAAGGTAAAATTATTAAATAATTATATAATTTTTGATTGACTTATTCAAGAAAAAATTATATAATTTAAATGACGTTATGTCAAGAAATTTATATTTTTGGGAGGTTGAATATTTATGAAGAAATTTACAGTTTTGTTAAGTTCAATTAATGATGTAAAAAATTTTGTAAATATTGTTACCAAGTACGACTATGAAATCGACTTAATTTCAGGTCGTTATGTTGTTGATGCTAAATCAATTATGGGGATATTCAGTCTTGATCTCACACAGCCTATCAATGTGGAAGCTCACGGTGGCGAATGTGAAGATTTATTGGCTGAACTCGATCCGTTCATACAGAAATAAGCTATATACACAGACGCAATCCCTGCATATTTAATATGTGGGGATTTGTCGTGTTTTATATATGACTATGCAAAACAAATATATGCAAATTGCACTTGATGAGGCAAGGCTTGCCGCACTTGAAGGCGAAGTTCCTGTCGGTGCGGTGATTGTAAAAGACGGAATGGTTATTTCTGCGGCACATAATATGTGCGAAACAAAACAGAATTCCCTGTTACACGCTGAGATTATCGCTATCAATGATGCAATGAAGGCACTCGGCACCTCACGTCTTAACGGCTGTGATATTTATGTCACGCTTGAACCCTGTGCAATGTGCTGCGGTGCGATTTCACACGCAAGACTTTCCCGCCTATACTTCGGTGCATACGACAAAATCGGCGGCTGTGCCGTGTCAAACAAAAATCTTTTTGACAGCAATTCTCCGCTTAACACCATTGAACTATACTGCGGAATAAGCGAGGATTTGTGCTCTGATTTGCTTAAGGAGTTTTTCAAAAAGCTTCGTTAGGCGGACAAGTCTTAATATACAAATGCAAATAAATTAAATTTACTATATATTTTGGAGGTATTTTAAATGTCAAAAAAGTATGTTTACCTTTTTAAAGAAGGTGACGCAACGATGAGAGAGCTTCTCGGCGGTAAAGGTGCTAACCTTGCTGAGATGACAAACATCGGACTTCCTGTTCCTCAGGGCTTTACTGTTACAACAGAGGCTTGTACTCAGTACTATGAGGACGGCAGAAAAATTAATGATGAAATCCAGGCTGAAATTATGCAGAACATCACAAAGATGGAAGAAATCTGCGGTAAGAAGTTCGGCGATAAGGAAAATCCCCTTCTCGTTTCAGTTCGTAGCGGTGCGAGAGCATCAATGCCCGGTATGATGGATACTATCTTGAACCTCGGTCTTAACGAAGTTGTTGTTGAAACAATGGCTGAAAAGACAGGCAATGCAAGATGGGCTTGGGATTGTTACAGAAGATTTATCCAGATGTATTCTGACGTTGTTATGGAAGTTGGTAAGAAGTACTTTGAACAGCTTATCGACGAAATGAAGGAAGCAAAGGGTGTTACTCAGGACGTAGAGCTTACTGCTGAAGACCTTAAGGTTCTTGCAGGTCAGTTCAAAGAGGAATACAAGAACAAAATCGGCAAGGACTTCCCTGACGATCCTAAGGAACAGCTTATGGGTGCTGTTGAAGCCGTATTCCGTTCATGGGATAACCCAAGAGCTAATGTTTATCGCCGTGACAACGATATCCCTTATTCATGGGGTACAGCCGTTAATGTTCAGATGATGGCATTCGGTAATATGGGTGACGATTGCGGTACAGGTGTTGCATTTACACGTGACCCTGCAACAGGTGAAAAAGGTCTTATGGGTGAGTTCCTTGTAAACGCACAGGGTGAAGACGTTGTTGCAGGTGTTCGTACACCTATGCCTATTGCTCAGATGGCTGAGAAGTTCCCTGAAGCATTCAATGAATTCAAGCAGGTTTGTGCTACACTTGAAGACCATTACAGAGATATGCAGGATATGGAGTTCACAGTTGAAAACAAGAAGCTCTATATGCTCCAGACAAGAAACGGTAAGAGAACAGCTAAAGCTGCTTTAAAGATTGCGTGTGACCTGGTTGACGAGGGTATGATTGACAAGAAAAAGGCAGTTGCTATGATTGACCCGAGAAACCTTGACACACTTCTCCACCCGCAGTTTGACACAAAGGCTCTTAAGGCTGCAACTCCTGCCGGCAGAGGTCTTGGTGCTTCTCCGGGTGCTGCTTGCGGTAAGGTTGTATTCACAGCAGAAGATGCTGAAGCTTGGAACGCAAGAGGCGAAAAGGTTATCCTCGTTCGTCTTGAAACATCACCTGAGGATATTACAGGTATGAAGGCGTCACAGGGTATACTTACAGTTCGTGGCGGTATGACATCTCACGCTGCCGTTGTTGCACGTGGTATGGGTACTTGCTGTGTATCAGGTTGCGGTGACATCGTTATGGATGAAGAAAACAAGAAGTTCACTCTTGCAGGTAAGACATACACAGAGGGCGACTTTATTTCAATTGATGGTTCAACAGGTAATATCTATGACGGCATTATCCCAACTGTTGATGCTGAAATCGCAGGCGAGTTCGGCAGAATTATGGATTGGGCTGACGAGTTCAGAACATTAAAGGTTAGAACAAATGCTGATACTCCTGCTGATGCTAAGAAGGCAAGAGAACTTGGTGCAGAAGGTATCGGTCTTTGCCGTACAGAGCATATGTTCTTTGAGGCTGACAGAATTGCAGCATTCCGTGAAATGATTTGTGCAGATACCGTTGAAGAGAGAGAAGCTGCTCTCGACAAAATTCTTCCTTATCAGCAGGGTGACTTTGAACAGCTCTATGAGGCTCTTGAAGGTAACCCCGTTACCATTCGTTTCTTAGACCCGCCTCTCCACGAGTTCGTTCCCACAGAAGAAGATGATATCAAACTTCTTGCAGACGCACAGGGTAAGAGCGTTGAAGATATCAAGGCTATTATCTCTTCTCTCCACGAGTTCAACCCAATGATGGGACATCGTGGCTGCCGTCTTGCAGTGACATATCCTGAAATTGCAAAGATGCAGACAAAGGCTGTTATTCGTGCAGCTATCAATGTTAAGAAGGCTCACGCAGATTGGAATATAGTTCCTGAAATTATGATTCCGCTGCCCGGCGATGTTAAAGAGTTCAAGTATGTAAAAGACATCGTTGTTGCTACTGCTGATGCGGAAATCGCAGCTGCAGGTGTTGAGCTTGAGTACGAAGTTGGTACAATGATGGAAATTCCGAGAGCTTGTCTGACAGCAGATGAGATTGCTAAGGAAGCCGGATTCTTCTGCTTCGGTACAAATGACTTGACTCAGATGACTTACGGCTTCTCAAGAGATGATGCAGGTAAGTTCCTCGATGCATACTATGACAAGAAGATATTTGAAAACGACCCGTTTGCAAAGCTCGACCAGAACGGCGTTGGTAAGCTTATGAAGATGGCTATCGAACTCGGTAAGCCTGTTAACTCTAAGCTCCACGTAGGTATCTGCGGTGAGCACGGCGGTGACCCTGTATCAGTTGAGTTCTGCCACAAAATCGGTCTTGACTATGTATCTTGTTCACCTTTCCGTGTTCCGATTGCAAGACTTGCTGCTGCACAGGCTGCAATTAACGAATAATTAAGTCAATTCTTTTTCGAAATTTCCGCTAACGTGGAAAAATATTAAAAATCCGTCTATCGAGTAAAATCGGTAGACGGGTTTTTTGTGTATATTTTCTTTATTATTAATATTTCTGTATAAATAAACAGTTTATGGCAATGTTAATTTATAGGCAACATAAAATTATGAATAAATACATCAAATTATTTCTGTAACATAGAATAAAATTTAATTCTGATACCAAAATAATAAAATAAACCGGAGGTATTGTGCATATGAAAGATAAAATTTTTGGTGTTCTGCAACGTGTTGGACGTTCATTTATGTTACCTATTGCCCTATTGCCCGTTGCAGGTCTTTTGTTAGGAATAGGAAGTTCGTTTACCAACCCGACAACACTTGAAACATATGGTTTGACCAACATTATTCAAGAGGGTGGCTTTCTCTATACCATTCTTGACATAATGAGCAAAACAGGAAGTGTGGTTTTTGATAATCTTGCGTTGCTGTTTGCAATGGGAGTTGCAATCGGTATGGCAAAAAAGGAAAAAGAGGTTGCCGCCCTTTCGGGTGCAATTGCCTTCCTTATAATGAACACGGCAATAAGTGCATTGATAACCGCCAATGGCGGTATAGAGGCAATGCCTGCAAACTCCACCGCCTCGGTTCTTGGTATTACCACCTTGCAGATGGGTGTTTTCGGCGGTATTATTGTAGGACTTGGCGTTGCGGCATTGCATAACAGATTTTACAAAATTCAACTTCCGCAAATTCTCTCTTTCTTCGGCGGAACGAGATTTGTACCGATAGTTTGCAGTTTGGTATATCTCCTTGTGGGAATTGCAATGTTCTACGTATGGCCGATTATCCAGATTGGTATTGCATCACTCGGTCAGCTTGTGCTAAGCTCGGGTTACATCGGAACCTGGATATACGGAATTATAGAGAGAGCACTTATCCCCTTTGGACTGCACCACGTCTTTTATATGCCCTTTTGGCAAACAGAGCTTGGCGGCTCAATGATTATTGACGGTGTTACGGTTACGGGAGCTCAAAACATCTTTTTTGCCGAGCTTGCATCTAAGTCCACAGAGGTTTTCTCTGTTTCGGCAACAAGGTTTATGTCGGGTAAATTCCCATTTATGATTTTCGGTCTTCCTGCCGCCGCGTATGCACTATACAGGGCAGCACGTCCCGAAAAGAGAAAGGTTGTGGGCGGTCTTCTTCTATCTGCCGCTTTGACTTCAATGCTCACAGGTATTACCGAACCTCTTGAATTTACGTTTCTGTTTGTGGCACCTTTTGTATATGTTGTCCATTGTATTCTTGCAGGACTTTCGTATATGCTTATGCATATCTTAAATGTAGGTGTCGGTATGACTTTTTCCGGCGGATTGATTGACCTCACCCTATTCGGAATTTTGCAGGGCAATGCCAAAACACATTGGATATGGATAGTTGTTGTAGGTCTTATTTATGCAGTTGTATACTATTTTGTTTTCTACTTCCTTATCACAAAGCTCAATCTCAAAACTCCGGGCAGAGAGGCTGATGACGAGGAAACAAAGCTCTATACACGCAAGGATATGGAAAACAGAAAAAATGCATCAAATGTTGATATGACAAGTGCGTTAATACTAAAGGGCTTGGGCGGAAAATCCAATATTTCCGATTTGGATTGTTGTGCTACAAGACTGAGAGTGACAGTCCGCGATTCTTCTAAGGTTGAGGACAGTCTCCTGAAAAAAAGCGGTGCCTCAGGCGTTATTCATAAGGGAAATGGTCTGCAAGTAATTTACGGACCTCAGGTTTCGGTGATAAAATCGCATTTGGATGACTTTCTTGAAACGCCTCAATCCGATAATCTAAGCAGTATCTTTACAGATAATTCATCAATTGATACAGACAAAAATGTTGCTGACGGCGAAAAACACAAAAAAGCGTTAAGCCTTTATGCCCACTTAAACGGAACAATTATTCCCCTTGAAAATGTTGATGATGAGGCATTTTCAACGGGTATATTGGGTGATGGAGCTGCCATAGAGCCGTCAGACGGAAATCTGTATGCACCCTGCGACGGCAAGATTGACTCGATATTCGACACAAAACACGCGGTAAATATTATATCTGATGACGGAGCGGAAATACTTCTTCATATCGGGATAAACACAGTAAGGCTTGGCGGAAAGTTCTTTAAGTCTTATGTAAGCGACGGTCAAACAGTTAAACAAGGTGATTTGCTGATTTCTTTCGATTTAGAAAAAATTAAAGATGCCGGCTATGATACAACAACTCCCATTATTGTATGCAACAGCGATGACTATTCTGCAATAAATGTTGTTGCACAGAACAAAGTAAAGGTCGGAGATAAAATAATCGACATCAGTTAACTTAAAAAAGGAGCAAAATAGCGTGAAAGTTCCTTTCACGCTATGCCTCCGGCGGAATTAATTGCCCGTGCGAAATTTTCCGAGTCTTAAGCCTCGGAAACGCACATGGGCGAAATAATCTCTTATCGTTCCTTGCCCTGCGGATAAGAGAAAACCAATTAATACTTGTGTCGACGCAGGGCGACGGAACGGAGATTATTTATGAAGAAATTTGTTTATACAATCAATGACGAAGTTGGTATTCACGCAAGACCTGCCGGAATGCTGGCAAAGACAGCAAAAGAATTTGAAAGCACAATTACTATCGAAAAGGGTGACAAATCGGCAGTTGCCACAAAGCTGATGGCGGTTATGGGACTTGGCGTTAAATGCGGTGACGAAGTAACCGTCATATGCGAGGGGACTGACGAGGAAGCCGCAGCCGCCAAAATAGAGGAATTTTTTACTGCTAACCTTTAATAAGTCGAGGTAATAATATATGAAAGTATTTAAAGGAAAGGGCGTCTATGGTGCTGTTGCAATCGGAAATGCCTCATTGTTCAAAAGAAACGAAATTCCTGTCAAACGGGTGAGCATTACTGATATAAAAGCAGAGAAAGAAAGAGTTGATAAGGCAAAGGAGCATTCCTTAGAACAACTTAGGGACATCTATGACAAAGCCCTTAAAGAAGTTGGAGAAACAAATGCACAAATTTTTGAAATTCATATGATGATGCTTGAGGATGACGATTACAACGACTCTATAACAAGTATTATAGAAACCCAAAACGTCAATGCTGAATATGCGGTTGCGGTCACCTCTGACAACTTTGCAGAGATGTTTTCGTTGATGGATGACTCGTATATGCAGGCACGTGCTTTAGATGTTCGGGATATATCCAACAGAATTATAAGCAATCTGTCACAGGAAAAGCTACCTTCAACATATTCGGAGAACAAGATGATTATATGCTCCGACGACCTTGCACCAAGCGAAACCGTTTCCCTTGACAAAAACAGCCTTTTGGCATTTGTTACAGCCAACGGCTCGGCAAATTCACACACCGCAATTCTGGCACGAAATATGAACATTCCTGCTGTTATAGGTGTGGGTGTTGAATTTCTTTCGCAACTGCAAGACGGTCAGCTTATGGTTGTTGACGGCTACACAGGCGAGGTTATTTTAGAGCCTGATGAAAAAACATTAACCAAATATGAAATCAAACAGGCAGAGGATAATGCCAAGAAAAAACTCCTGCTTGAGCTTAATGGAAAAGATAATGTGACAATAGACGGAACTAAAATTGAAATTTTTGCAAATATCGGCAGTACAAGCAATATAGGTGCGGTTCTCCTAAATGATGCTTCGGGGATAGGGCTTTTCAGAAGTGAATTTTTGTATTTGGAGAATAGTGACTATCCCTCTGAGGACCAGCAATTTTTGAACTACAAAAAGGTTCTTGAAAGTATGGCAGGAAAAAAAGTTATTATAAGAACGTTGGATATTGGTGCAGACAAGCAGGTTGACTATTTCAATCTTGACAAAGAAGAAAATCCGGCGTTGGGATACAGAGCAATCAGAATTTGCCTGACAAGACCCGACATATTTAAAACTCAGCTTCGTGCCTTGTTCAGAGCCTCTGTGTACGGAAACCTTGGAATAATGTTTCCTATGATAACCTCTGTTTCGGAGGTTGAAAAAATTAAGAAAATCTGTGACGAAGTAAAAGCTGAGCTTAAAAGCAATAACATTAAATATTCTGATAAGATAGAGATGGGTATTATGATTGAAACTCCTGCCGCCGCCATAGTAAGTGATAAGCTTGCCCCTTTAGTTGACTTCTTCAGCGTTGGAACAAATGACCTCACACAATACACTCTTGCCTGCGACAGACAAAATCCAATTTTGGAGGATTTTTGTGATACTCACCACGAAGCAATACTGAGATTGATTAAGCTTGCCGCCGATAACGCACATAAATACGGCAAGTGGATAGGTATTTGCGGAGAGCTTGCCGCCGATACATCGCTTACAGAAGCTTTTTTAAGAATGGGAATAGATGAACTCTCTGTTTCTCCGGGCTTTGTTTTAAAGGTTCGTGATACTGTCAGAAATATAAATCTCAAATAATCTAAACCGCAGATGGTGGGAACTTATCTGCGGTTTTGCTCTGTTTTATTTGTGGGGAGTGGTGTCCTCTTTTGTTCCGCTCTCCTGCAATGTAATCGTTTTGCCTTTTAAATAGTCAAGAATACCGCTGTCGGTGTTGAAATCGAATATAAGCTTATGTGATGTCAAATGCTGAAATTCCTTTTTGCCGTCAAATTTTGCACCATATTTTATATCGCCGACCAAAGGACAGCCAATGTGGGAGAGGCAGGCTCTTATCTGATGAGTTCTGCCTGTCAGCAGCTCGGCTTCTACAAGGGCAGGAGTGCCTTGACGGACAGTTGTGTAAAGTGTTTCGCAATATGTCGAATTGTTGACTTTGTGGTCATAAAAGAGCATCTTTCGCTGCTTTCCCTCTTTTAACAGCCATCCTTTTATTGTGCCTGAAAGTGGTTTAGGAGCACGTTCTGTTTCGCACAAATAATATTTTCTGATTTCTTTGTTCTTTATTTTTTGGTTTATTATTCTGAGTGCCGCAGAATTTTTTGCGGCAATAACTAACCCGGAGGTATTTCTGTCTATGCGGTGGCATAGTGACGGAATAAAAACAGGTGATGCATCAAAATCTATCTCACCTTTTTTATATAAATACCCTCGTATTCTGCTTTCGAGAGAGTCAGTGTTGCCGTCAATATCCTGTGATGGCATACCTGAGGGCTTGTTGGCAACTATAATGTTTGAGTCCTCATAGATTACGCTTATATCAGAATTTGCGGTCCTCCAGGCATAGCTTGATTTTTCGTTTTGGAAAAATTCGTCACTTATATACATCTGAACTGTGTCGCCGTTTGAAAGTCTGTATGCACCATCTTGATGTTTTCCGTTAATGCGAACCTTTTTCTTTCGCAAGGATTTATATATTTCGCTTGACTTTGCCAATGGCATAACCTTTGCCATAAACTTGTCAAGGCGTATTCCGCAGTCATTTTCGGTGATTTTAAATTCTTTCATTAACAATCATTCCTTTACTTGTAAAATTATAAACCATATGACAGGTCTTTGCAATAAATATTTTGAAATTTTTACAATCAAAAAACAAAAAGTTTACTTAAAATACTTGTAATCATTCGATTTTTGTGATATATTATACTAATAATTAAAATTTATTATAAAAGAACTCTATAAATTAAGGAATGATTTTACCAATGAAAGAGAAATTAAACAAGATAAAATCTATGGCTGATGAGGCGTTTGCGTCCTCACATACACTTGAATCTCTTGAGGAGCTTCGTGTTAAGTTCCTTGGCAAAAAAGGCGAATTGACAGCTGTTATGAAGGGAATGGGGGCACTTTCGCCCGATGAACGTCCTGTTATGGGACAGCTTGCCAATGAGGTGAGGGACTATATCGGCGAAAAGCTCGAGGAAACCAAAAAGGCACTTCAAGCCGCCGCTGAGGAAAAGAAAATCCGTGAAGAAACAATAGACGTTACCATCCCCGGCAAATGTCCGAAAAAGGGTGCAAAGCATCCGCTGACTCAAGTGTTGGATGATTTGAAGGATATATTTATCGGAATGGGATTTTCCATAGCCGAGGGGCCTGAGGTTGAGCTTGATTATTATAATTTCGAAGCACTTAACATTCCTAAGGACCATCCTGCACGTGATACACAGGATACCTTCTACATAGACGAAAATGTTGTCCTTCGTACACAGACATCTCCGATGCAGATTAGAACTATGGAAAAGCAAAAACCGCCTATCAGAGTTCTGGCACCGGGCAGAGTATACAGAAGTGATGCGGTTGACGCAACACACTCACCTGTTTTCCATCAGGTTGAGGGTCTTGTTGTCGATAAGGGAATTACTATGGCGGACTTAAAGGGAACACTTGAAACCTTTGTTCACAAGCTCTACGGCGAGGAAACAAGACTTCGCTTCAGACCTCACCATTTTCCGTTTACAGAGCCAAGTGCAGAGGTTGATATTTCCTGCTTTAACTGCGGCGGTAAGGGCTGTAACATTTGTAAGGGTGAAGGCTGGATTGAAATTCTCGGTTGCGGAATGGTTCATCCCAAGGTATTGAAAAACTGTAATATAGATCCGGATATATATTCGGGATTTGCCTTTGGTATCGGACTTGAGCGTGTGGCTCAGTTCAGATATGATGTTAAGGATATGAGAATGTATTACGAAAACGATATGCGTTTTCTTTCACAGTTTTAATTTGGCAAATATTGAGTATTATGTTCGGAAAGGATTGATTTTGAAATGAAGTTACCATTATCGTGGCTTAAAGATTATATGAATATTGACGGCATTGATAATGCAGAATATATGCATAAGATGACAATGTCAGGTTCTATCGTGGAGGGCATTGAAAACCCTGCCGACGAATTTAAAAATGTTGTTACAGGCAAAATTTTGAAGATAGAAAAGCATCCTGATGCTGATAAGTTAGTTGTATGTCAGGTTGACGTAGGCGAGGAAGCACCTATTCAGATTGTAACCGGTGCGAAGAATGTTTTTGAAGGTGCAATTGTACCTGTTGCAAAGCATAAAAGCTGTCTGCCCGGCGGTGTAAAAATCACAAAGGGAAAGCTCCGCGGAGTTGAAAGCTTCGGTATGATGTGTTCGACCGACGAGCTTGGTATTTCTGAGGAGAGGGCAACGGGAATATTGATTTTGCCGGATGATACTGCTATCGGTGAGGATGTTACCAAAACCCTCGGACTTGACGAGAGTGTTGCTGAGTTTGAGATTACTTCAAACCGCCCCGATTGTATGAGTATAATCGGTCTTGCAAGAGAAACTGCCGCTACATTTGGCAGGGAATTTACTGTTCCGACAGCTTTGTTTGAAACAAATAATGAGGACGTGTCCGAATATGCATCGGCAGAGATTAAAGATGATGAGCTTTGCAGCCGTTTTGTGGGCAGAGTTGTTAAGAATGTAAAGATTGCCCCGTCACCTGAGTGGATGCAAAGAAGATTAAAGGCTTGCGGTATAAGAGCCATAAATAATGTTGTTGACATAACAAACTATATTATGCTTGAATACGGACAGCCAATGCACGCCTATGACCTTGACAATGTTGAGGGCAGAAAAATTATTGTAAGACACGCAGAGGAAAATGAAAAGCTTGAAACCTTGGATGACCAGCCGAGAGTTCTCAATGAGTCTATGATAGTTATATCAGACGAGAAGAGAGCAATAGGCGTTGCAGGTGTAATGGGCGGTGCAAACTCAGAGGTTACGGACAACACAACAACTGTATTGTTTGAGTCAGCCTGCTTTAACGCTGCCGCTGTTCGCAGAGGTGCCAAGAGCCTTGGTATGAGAACAGATGCGTCTGCGTTGTTTGAAAAGGGACTTGACAGCGAGAACTGCTTAAATGCCATAAACCGTGCTTGTCAGCTTATGGTTGAGTTGGGAGCAGGTGAGGTTGTTGGCGGATATATTGACGTATATCCCAAAAAGAAGGTGCAAACCGTACTCCCCTTTGAACCTGAGAAAATGAACGATTTTCTCGGTATGGATATTTCGGAACAGGAAATGACAGATATACTTGCAACACTCGATTTTGAAGTGAAAGACGGAAAGGTTTATGTTCCTACCTTCAGAGGAGATATCGAGGGTATGGCAGACATTGCCGAAGAAGTTGCAAGAATTTACGGATATGACCGCATACCCACAACAATGATGCGAGGCGAGGTGGTTGCCGGCGGTAAAACGCCAAAGCAAAGGCTTGCGGATATTGTTCGCGATGAGCTTGCAGGCTCCGGCTTGTACGAGATAATAACGTATTCGTTTATTGACCCTAAGGAGAATAGCCTTGTCAATATCCCTGCTGATGATACGAGAAATAACTTTGTCAGAATAACAAATCCTCTCGGAGAAGAGAGCAGTGTTATGAGAACAGATTTGATTTCATCAATGATGAAGACCTTGCGTACAAATTATGCACGCAGAAATGCGGAGGCTGCTTTGTTTGAATTGGGAACTATCTTCACACCTGTGGAGGGTGAGCAGTTGCCTGACGAAACAGTGAATATTGCAATCGGTATGTACGGAAATTGTGATTTCTATGATATAAAAGGCATAGTTGAGGGAATGTTAAATCGTGTAGGTATCAGCAATTATGAGTTTAAAGCGGACACAACAAATCCTACCTTCCACGCAGGACGTTGTGCTGAGGTTACCATTGGCGGCAAAAAGCTCGGTACTGTCGGTCAGATAAGTCCTAAGGTTTGCGATAACTTTAAGATTGATGCAGAGGTTTATGTTGCAATATTGGATTTTGAATTAATCGCCGAGAAATTCACATTTGATACACATTGCAAAGATTTGCCTAAGTTTCCTGCTGTTACACGTGATATTGCTGTTACGGTGAATAAGAGTGTTCCGGTAGGAGAGATAGTAAAGATTATTAAAGGTCAAAATGCAGATATTCTTGAAAGCTGTGAATTATTTGATATTTATGAGGGAGTTCAGGTGGGTAAGGATAAAAAGAGTGTTGCTTACTCGATTACATTCCGTGCATCAGATAAGACCTTAACTGATGATGATGTAAATCCTGTTATGGATAAAATTCTTAAGGATTTGGAATTGAAACTTGATGCTCAGCTCAGATAAACTAATTAAAAGGTAAGGTGATAAAAATGGGATATGATAGAAGAGATGACTTACAAAATACAGTAAAGTTCAACGTCAAAGCCGAACGTCCTATGTTACCGCGTGAGATTTTAGTTAAGGTGCATCAGGCACTTGTGGAAAAGGGATATAATCCCATAAACCAAATTGTCGGATATATTTTGTCGGGAGACCCGTCATACATTACATCACATAACAATGCAAGAAGTCTTATCCGCAGACTTGAACGTGATGAGATTTTAGAAGAGCTTGTCACATTTTACGTGGAGAATACTTCTGAAAAATAAAACTGATACCGCATATCGAAATATGTAAAACAATGTAAAAAAATACTTTACTTTTTTAACATAATATGATATACTTTACGGAGTTAAATGACTTGTCTTTAAATTCGATGCGGTACACCGGCAGGATGTGTGTGACATTATATATTATGGTTTAATTTTGCCTTGTCCGTTATTGGACAAGGCTTTTTAATTAAATAATTTAAATAGGGAGAGTTGTATAATGTCAAACAAAAACGATGGCATATTTGATGCCAGACAATTAGGCTCGGGCAAAATGCTCGTACTCGGTATTCAGCATATGTTTGCTATGTTCGGTGCAACGGTACTTGTTCCGATTATAACAGGCTTAAGCGTATCGTCAACCTTGCTTTTCGCAGGTATTGGTACACTGTTGTTCCACTTGCTGACAAAGGGTAAGATTCCTGCATTCTTGGGTTCATCCTTTGCTTTTCTCGGCGGTTATGCCGCAATTTCACTTTTGTGTGAGCAGAACAATATAGATAACTTCTCTGCATATGCAGGCTTGGGCGTTGCCCTTGCAGGTTTGCTTTATGTTATTCTTGCAATATTGTTTAAGATTTTTGGCGCAAAAAAGGTTATGAGGTTTTTCCCGCCGATTGTTACGGGTCCCATAATCATTGCTATCGGTCTTACACTTTCATCATCAGCCATTACAAATTGTTCAAGCAATTGGTGGCTGGCTATCATTGCAGTTGTTGTTATCATTGCTTGCAACATTTGGGGCAAGGGAATGATTAAGATTATTCCTATCCTTATCGGTGTTGTTGTATCTTACATAGTTGCCGCTGTTACAGGAAATGTAGATTTTACTGCCGTTAAAGAAGCGTCTTGGATAGGCTTGCCGGTTGTGTGGAATAACACAGCATTATCATTAATCGGAAACGGCAATGCTTCCATTATCATTACATCTATAATTACAATAGTTCCTATTGCAATAGCCACAATTATAGAGCATATCGGTGATGTCTGTGCTATAAGCTCTACCGTTGGCAAGAACTATATTGAAAAGCCCGGCCTTCACAGAACACTTTTAGGTGATGGTTTGGCTACAATGTTGGCTGCACTTTTCGGTGCACCTGCAAATACAACCTATGGCGAAAACACAGGCGTACTTGCAATTACAAAGGTGTATGACCCGAGAGTTATCAGAATAGCCGCTTATTTTGCAATTCTGTTCTCATTCTCACCTAAGTTTGCAGCTCTTATCAACTCAATGCCGACAGCAGTTGTAGGCGGTGTTTCAATGGTTCTCTATGGTATGATTTCCGCAGTAGGTGTAAGAAACGTCGTTGAAAACAAGGTTGATTTTACAAAGTCAAGAAATGTAATCATTGCCGCATTGATTTTGGTATTGTCAATAGGTATAAAGTACTATGACCCATCGGGTGCTGTAAGCTTCTCAATCGGTTCGGTTACAATCAGCTTGTCAGGACTTGCTATCGCCGCTTTGGTAGGCATTATTCTAAACGCTGTACTTCCGGGCAAGGACTACGAATTTGGTAAGGACTTACAGGGCGATACATCTGTAAACTTTGAAGTTTAATTCTCTGATACAGAAAGCTTTAAGGCAGGAACGAGCAACCTCGTTTCTGCCTTTTCATATGGTTGTAAAGATAAAATGCATATTTTGTACACAAAAATGGTGAATTCCCAATGTAAATTTCACTGTGGAATTTACTTAATTATAAAAAATATAAAAAATCATTAAAAGCTATTGACATAAGCGTAGTTTTGTGGTAAAATAACTTTTGTTAAATGATTTGCGGGAGTGGCTCAGTGGTAGAGCGTCACCTTGCCAAGGTGAACGTCGCGAGTTCGAATCTCGTCTTCCGCTCCATAACAAAACAGACACCTATT
>CADAVS010000009.1 GCA_902791425.1 uncultured Ruminococcus sp. | reverse complement strand
AAAAGAAGGAAACATACTAGGCGGCTTTGGGGTAAGCGGCGGTACAGCCGAACAGGACACTTACCTGGGAGATTATGCCGAAGAGGTTTTCAATAAATTATGATATAATGTCCGGCAAAAAAAGACATTTATGTCGGAAAGGATGGTACTTACAGACTATGAATGAAAAAAATATTGAACAAATAGTAAAGCAAGTCTTGGCACAAATGGGCAGCGGCACTCCTGCACCTTCGCAGAGCGGTTCCGTTCCCGAAAAGGCAAGAGTTGCTATGCTGACAGAGCTTGAACATTACGAGATAAAGGAATATCCGATTCCGCCTCTCGGTGATGACGATATTCTTGTAAAGGTTGAAGGCTGTGGTGTATGCGGTACAGACGCACACGAATTTAAGCGTGACCCGTTCGGACTTATTCCTGTTGCACTCGGACACGAGGGTACAGGCGAGATAGTTAAGATGGGTAAGAATGTCAAGGTTGACAGTGCAGGAAAGCCCTTAAAGGTTGGTGACAAGGTTGTAACCTGTATGATTTTTAAGGATAATCCTGATATCACAATGTATGACTTAAACAAGCAGAACGTAGGCGGTGCTGATGTATACGGACTTCTTCCTGATGACGACATTCACTTAAACGGCTGGTTCTCAGATTACATATTTGTAAGAGGCGGTTCAACGATATTTAACGTATCCGACCTTGACCTGGACTCAAGAATATTAATCGAGCCGTGTGCTGTTTTGATTCACGCTGTTGAAAGAGCAAAGTCTACAGGTATACTCAGATTTAACAGCCGTGTTGCCGTTCAGGGTTGCGGACCTATCGGTCTTATCTGTATTGCGGTTTTGCGTACAATGGGCATTGAGAACATTGTTGCAATTGACGGCGAGGAGCAGCGTCTTGAATTTGCAAAGAAGATGGGCGCTACCAATACTGTAAACTTTATGAACCACAAGGGCATAGACGCACTTACAGATGCGGTCAAGGATGCATTTGGCGGTTATCTTGCGGATTTTGCCTTCCAATGCACAGGTGCACCTGTGGCTCACAGCAATATCTATAAGTTTATCAGAAACGCAGGCGGTCTTTGTGAGTTGGGATTTTTCATTAACGGCGGTGACGCTACGATTAATCCCCACTTTGATATCTGTTCAAAGGAGATCACAACTGTCGGCTCTTGGGTTTACACCCTGCGTGATTACGCAACAACATTTGATTTTCTCAAGAGGGCGAAGGCAATAGGTTTGCCGATGAGCGAGCTTATTACTCACAAGTTCCCGCTTGATAAAATAAACGAAGCACATCAGACTAACCTCAACAAAGAGGGTATTAAGATTGCTATCGTAAACCAATAATTTTTGTAAATAATTAAACTAATTTTATATAGGAGGTACATACAAATGGCACAAGAAGCTTTAGGTATGATTGAAACAAGAGGTTTGGTGGCTGCAATCGAAGCGGCTGATGCAATGGTAAAGGCAGCAGAGGTTGTTCTTATCGGAACTGAGAAAATCGGTTCAGGTTTGGTAAGCGTTATGGTTCGCGGTGATGTTGGTGCTGTTAAAGCCGCTGTTGAAGTAGGCGGTGCTAACGCTTCAAGACTTGGTGAGCTTGTTGCTACACACGTTATTCCAAGACCTCACAGTGATGTTGAGAAGATTTTACCTACTCTTAAATAGTCAGGGTGATTTAGATGGCTGTAAGAAAAACAAATGGGGGTTCAAGGTCTGTAACAAAGACTAAGAGTGCTCCCGTAGAAAAACCCGTTGTAAAAGCGGAAGTACAGGCAGAAAAGCCTGTTATAAAAAAGGAGGAAAGAAGAATGGCACAGGAAGCTTTAGGAATGGTTGAAACAAGAGGATTGGTAGCTGCAATCGAAGCGGCTGACTCAATGCTCAAGGCTGCAAACGTAGTGCTTGTCGGAACTGAGAAAATCGGTTCAGGATTGGTAAGCGTTATGGTTCGCGGCGATGTTGGCGCTGTTAAATCTGCTGTTGAAGTAGGCAGTGCAAACGCTGCTAAGCTTGGTGAGCTCGTTGCTACACACGTAATTCCGAGACCTCACAATGATGTTGAAAAGATTTTGCCTACTCTTAAATAATAGGGCAAAGCGTGTTCATACCGTGCGAACTTAGGTTCGCACGGCAATGAACGTGAACGGAGGATAGAGATGATTATAGCTAAGGTTACGGGAAGCGTAGTATCTACCCGCAAAAACGAAAAGCTTGTGGGAAGCAAGTTTATGATTGTTGAGCCTTTGGGCGAAAAAGATTCATCACTTGTTGCAATTGATGATGTGGGCGCAGGAATAGGCGAATATGTTCTTGTTGCCACAGGCAGTGCGGCAAGAATTGGCTGTGGGGTGGAAAATTCACCTGTGGATGCGGCTATTGTCGGTATTATAGATGACGGAAAAGATATATTTGAAAAATAGATTTAATAAATAATTGAAGGGGGCGCAGTTAAATTGAATATGGAAGAATTGGCGAACCTCTTAAGAGAAAATGGTGTAGTAGGTGCAGGCGGAGCAGGGTTTCCTTCCTATGCTAAGCTGAACAGTGATGCAGACACCATCATTCTTAACTGTGCAGAATGTGAGCCTATTTTAAAGCTGCATAGGCAAGTGCTTGAAAAGTATGCCTATGAGATTGTATCAACCTTTGCGGAAATTGCAAAAGCTGTTGAGGCGAAAAAAGCGATTGTTGCGGTTAAGAAGTCATATAAAGGTGCTGTTGAGGCGGTCAAAGCCGTCTTGAAGGACTATAATAAAGTTGAAATCAAATACTTGCCTGAGGTATATCCCTCGGGTGATGAAGTATTTACTATATATGAGGTGACTGGCAGAGTTGTACCACCGGGGAAAATTCCTATCTCTGTCGGCGTTACGGTGTTTAACGTAGAAACGGTGTACAATATTTATAAAGCGATACATAATAGCGAACCTGTAACGCAAAAATTTATTACCGTTGCAGGCGAGGTCAAGAACCCCAAGACAGTATATGTTCCCTTGGGAATGACATTTAAAGAGGTTATTGATTTGGCAGGGGGAATTACCACCGCTGACTATGCGTTGATAAACGGCGGTCCTATGATGGGACGTGAAGCGGGAATATACGATACTGTTACCAAGACAACAAATGCTATTTTGGTATTGCCCAAAAATCATTATATTATAGAGAGAAAAAACGCAAGTACAAAAATAGATATGAAACGTGCAATGAGTGCGTGCTGTCAGTGCAGAATGTGCACTGATTTGTGTCCGAGAAATCTCCTTGGACATCCCATAGTGCCAAGCGAATTTATGCACGCCGCATCAAGCGGAACTATAAGAGATATCAAGCCGATGATAAATACTGCTTTTTGTTCAAGCTGTGGCTTGTGTGAGTTATATTCCTGTGGACAGGGACTATCACCCAGAACTCTCATTACCGAGTATAAGGGTGAATTGAAAAAGCAAGGAATACTGCCTGACAGGGATATTAAAATGGCTCCTGTGGCAAAAGTGAGGAAGTACAGAGGAGTTTCAAAAGAGAGATTGACGGCAAGAATTGGTCTTGCTAAGTATGAAACATCTGCACCCCTTGATACGGCTGAGGTAAGAGTAAATGAGTACAAAATTGCACTCAGTCAGCACATAGGTGCACCTGCGGTTGCAAGTGTTAAGGTTGGCGACAAGGTAAAAAAATATCAGGTAATCGGAAAAGCAAGAGAAGCTGCACTTTCGGTCAACATACATTCACCGTCAGACGGCGAGGTAGTTGCGGTTAGCGAAAGGCAGATTACTATACGACAGGAGGGCGAAAGATGAGTAAGGCAATAGGTATGGCTGAATACCAGACAGTATCTACCGGTATCGAGGCGGCAGATTTAATGGTAAAAACAGCAGAGGTAGATGTTATCGAGGCTCAGGTTGTATGCCCCGGAAAATATATAATAATTATCACAGGCGAATTAAGTGCTGTCAAGGCATCTGTTGACGCTGCGTCCTCAAAATTCGGCACGAAACAGATTGACAGCTTTGTCCTCGGAAATCCCGACGAATCTATTTTCCCGGCGATTTACGGCGCAAATGAGATTGAAAACAAAAAAGCACTTGGCGTATTGGAAACCTACTCTTGTGCGGCAATGATTGTGGCTGCTGATACGGCTGCAAAGACCGCAGATGTTCAATTGATAGAAATGCGGTTGGCAAGAGGTATGTGCGGTAAGTCGTATATGCTGATTACAGGCGAGGTTGCGGCAATTAAGGCAGCAATCGAAAGAGCAGAGGTTGCGGCAGGGGATAAGGGTATGTTCCTTGACAGCTCTGTTATTGCAAACCCTGATGATAAGCTGTGGGAAACGGTTATGTAAAACCAATTATATTTTGATATTTGAAAACATATAAACCCGGGAGGATTAACAATGATAGTTGATGAAAAATACATAAGTGAAATAGTTGCAAATGTAGTAAGCTCAATGAAGGAGGCTGAGAAAGCACCGAAGCAAAAGGGTGTTTTTGATACAATGACAGAGGCTCTTGAGGCTGTAAGCAAGGCATATAAGCAGTTCCGTGGTTACTCTGTGGCTCAGAGAGAAAAAATGATTTCCCGTATCAGAGAGTTGACGCTTGAGGAGGCTGAAAATTTAGCCGTTCTCGGTGTTGAAGAAACAGGAATGGGCAGAGTTGCAGATAAAATTATCAAGCATCAGCTTGTTGCAAACAAGACTCCCGGAACAGAGGATTTAAAGCCATCTGTTATGACGGGTGACGATGGTTTGACATTGATTGAACCTGCTCCCTTTGGCGTTATAGGAAGTATCACACCGTCTACCAATCCAAGCGAAACAGTAATTTGTAATTCTATGGGTATGATAGCAGGCGGAAATGCGGTTGTATTTAACCCTCATCCCAACGCTTGCAAAACGGCAAATTATGCGGTAGACCTTGTAAACAGAGCAATTTTAGAGGCAGGCGGCCCTGAAAATCTTGTTGTATCTGTTAAAAAGCCAACCCGTGAAAGCTCAAACGAAATGATGGCATCTCCCATTGTTCGTATGTTGGTTGCAACAGGCGGTCCGGGTGTTGTTAAGGCACTTTTGTCATCGGGCAAAAAGGCTATAGGTGCAGGTGCAGGTAACCCCCCTGTAATCGTTGATGATACTGCCGATATTGAAAAGGCAGGTGCAGATATTGTAGCAGGTGCAAGCTTTGACAACAACTTGCCTTGTATTGCTGAAAAAGAATGTTTTGTTTTCCGCAACGTTGCAGACGAGTTGATTGCAAGTATGCAAAAGAGTGGTGCATATTTAATCAAGGGAGCAGAGATTGATAAGTTGGTAAAGCTCTGCTTGATTGAAAAGAACGGAAAATACTCTATAAATAAAGATTGGGTAGGCAAAGATGCATCTTTATTCTTAAAGGCCATCGGTATTGATGCGGACCCGAGATTGATTATCTGTGAAGTTCCAAACGAGCATCCGTTTGTTCAGGTTGAGATGATGATGCCTGTATTGGGTATTGTGCGGGTAAAGAATATTGATGAGGCGATTGAGCTTGCAGTTGCCGCAGAGCACGGAAACAGACATTCGGCTCACATCCACTCTAAGAATATTGATAACTTAACAAACTTTGCAAAGGCTGTTGAAACAACAATATTTGTAAAGAACGCACCGTCTTATGCCGGAATAGGAGCAGGCGGTGAGGGATACACAACCTTTACTATTGCGGGACCTACAGGTGAAGGTCTTACAGCGGCACATTCATTCTGCCGTCAAAGACGTTGTGTAATGGTTGATAATCTGCATATTGTTTAATTCAAAAGACTTTAGAATATAAAACGGAGCAAAAATATGAAAGCACTTGGAATGATAGAAGTTTATAGTTTTACCGCGGCGGTATGTGTTGCGGACATTGCGGCAAAGGCAGCAGATGTAAAAATTATCGCATTTGACAGAAACAGACCGCTGAGTCCTGATGTTCCTGCACCGCTTGTAATGGTGGTGAAGATGGAGGGCGAGGTTGCCGCTGTAAGAGCCGCTGTTGAGGCGGGTGTGGAGTACGCCAAAAGTGAAAATAAATATATTGTTTCACACATTATTGCAAGACCTGACGAGCAGGCATCTCCAATGGCATACCTTATGGATATAAATAAAGATAAGTTTAACAAAAAGCTGCCAAAATCATTTTTTGGTGTAGATTATGAGGTAAAAAATCCAAATGTTGCATTCGGTCTTTTGGAGATACAGGGGCTGGTTGCATCTATCGAGGGGATTGACTCTATGTTAAAGACAGCAGATGTTTCTCTTATTCACACGGAAAAACGTCTTGGAGGAAGACTTTGTACATTGATTATCAAGGGTGCTGTTTCTGCTGTTAAAGAGGCGGTAGCCGTAGGTGAGAACAAGGCAGGTGTGCTTGGAAAGGTATACGGCAGAGCCGTTATTGCCAACCCTCACGGAGAAATTGCGAAGTTTTTTGACTACAATGGAGATATAACCGAGGGAAAGGATTGATTTCGTTATGAATAAAAGTGTTGTTGAACAAGCTGTCAGAGCGGCTCTTGCTCAGGTACAGGAAGATAATGAGCAGATTAAGGTCGGAGTTTCTCAACGTCATATTCATTTGTCAAGAGAGGATTTGGATACCCTTTTCGGTAAGGGATATGAACTCACCAAAAAGAAGACCTTGATGGGCAGAGAGTATGCGTCTGCGGAGACGGTAACTCTGGTAGGTCCGTCGCTTAAGTCTATTGAAAAGGTGAGAGTTTTGGGACCTGTGAGAGCAAAAACTCAGGTTGAAATCTCAAAAACAGATACGTTTGTATTAAAAGTCAGCCCTCCCGTACGTCCGTCAGGCAAGGTTGAAGGCTCAGAAAAAATTGTTGTTGTCGGCCCTAAGGGCAGTGTGTACTTAAAAGAGGGCGTTATAATCGCAAACAGACATATACACTTATCCCCTGAGTACGCTGAAAAACACGGAATTAATGACGGCGACTATGTTGATGTTATGATTGACAGCATTAAGCCGACTAAGTTCTATGACGTTCAAGTAAGGGTACGAGATGATTTTAATACCGAAATGCATATAGATACTGATGATGCAAATACTGCCGGATTGAAAAACGGAGATATTGTGAGAATTATTAATAAATAAGTGCGGAGAGCTTCCGCACTTAAATTTTATAAGCCTTAAAGGAGGCGATTAAGATATGTTCGCTTTAGAGCGTCAAAAGATGATTATTGATCTTTTAAATCAAACAGGAGCGGTTTCGGTCAGCCGACTCAGCGAAGAGATGGGAGTAACCGAAGAAACCGTAAGGCGTGACCTTGAAAAGCTTGAAAAACAGGAGCTTTTACGCCGTACTCACGGGGGAGCTTTGCCCATTGACGATAGCAGTAACGAATTGTCGTTAAATAAAAGAAAGTCAACTAATGTTGAGGCAAAGCAGGCACTCGCAAAAATTGCCGCTGATATGGTTGCAACAGGTGATACAATTTTTCTTGATGCCTCTACGACCACGTTCTATATGGCTCAGGAAATAAAAAGAATGAAGCAAGCGGTTACCGTAATTACAAATTCCTTGAGAGTTATATCGGAATTGGCTGATTGTGAAAATGTGAAGTTAATCGGAATAGGCGGGCTTGTCGGCAACAATCAATCCTTTGTGGGCAGGTTTGCGGAAAACTGTATCGAAAAAAACTATTTTGCCAATAAAATGTTTTTTAGCGGAAAGGGTATTGTCCGAAACAGCGGTGTCCTTGAAAGCAATGAGCAGGAGTGTGCAATCAAGCAACAGATGATGAAAAATTCCACAAAGCACTATTTTATATGTGATAAATCAAAAATCGGAAGAATTGGTTTTATTAAACTTGCGGACATAGAAAATCTTGACGGAATAATAACAGATGCCAAGATTGATAAAGAGTGGAAAGACGAGCTTGACGAAGCAGGAGTTGAATTAATAACAAAATAATAGGTTTAACAAAGCCGGCCGTAACTTATGGCCGGCTTTAATGTTGTAAATTTTAGAATATCACAATCAATCCCTCAGTCAGCTACGCTGACAGCTCCCTTTACACAAGGGAGCCTTGTTGTTGCATACTTGACAATAACGTAACCCATTAACATAGGGGACAGCGTAATCGACATTCCCATAGGAACAGATTGCTGAAAGGTTCTCGCGTTTAAAGATTATTGCACCACTTTGCAAACTTTTTAAGTGCGTTAAAGCGGTGACTGATTGAATTTTTAACCTCAGCAGGCAATTCTGCTAAGGTACATTTGCGGTCATCAATATAAAAAATCGGGTCATAGCCAAAGCCGCTTTCGCCTGATGGTGAAAATGCAATTCTGCCGACACATTCGCCGCGAAAGGTCACTGTTTTTTCGTTGGGACGTGCAAAAGCAATAACACATACAAATTTTGCGTTTCTCTTTTCGGCAGGCTGTCCCTCAAGTGCGGTCAACAATTTGTTAATATTCTCGGCATCGGTGGCGTTTTCCCCTGCATACCGTGCTGTGTATACACCCGGACTTCCGTTAAGAACATCTACACACAAACCACTGTCATCAGCTATAACGGGCTTTCCAACGGCTTTTAATATTGTTTCGGCTTTTTTAATTGCGTTTTCTTCAAAGGTTTTGCCGTCTTCGATTACATCTATATCGCCTGCACCTGCGTCTGTTTGTGTAATTACCTCGTAATCCGCACCTAATATATTTTTAATTTCCTCTGCTTTGTGTTGGTTCTTGCTTGCCAGAATAAATGTTTTCATTTTAATTTTCTCCTTGTTTTATAAATTTTATGTGGGAAACGTAGGGGACGATGCCCACATCGTCCCGTTCGGCATTTGTTATATAATCACAAATTTATCAGATGTGACAATGTTCGCTGAATATGCAATATTGACAGGCATCATAGTTTTTGTCACAATATGGTTTTGCATCTATATTTCCGTTGTAAATTTCCATTGCCGAGTCCTGAATTTTCTTATTTGACTCGTTTATACGTTCTCTGAGCTCTGAGTCGGGAATGGGTGTCAGAGTATATTTTTCTCCGTTTTCGCCGCCGGAACTGTAATCGGATATAACTGCGGCATCATCTGTCATCCATCCGTTTATTGCAACCTTTTTGTTGACCTCTTTTTCTAACTCAGAGGAGGATATTCCTCCGCTGTTTGCAGAGAGCTTAACTATCGGGTCGGTCATTTGCATATAGAGCATTGCGGCAGGATTTGCGTTCATCCTTTTGCATATTATATCGGAGTATAAAAGCGGTTGTATGTTTACACCTGCCTGAACAAGATTGTAGTTAAGGGGTTTGCTTGATGATTTATAGTCTGTAATTGCAATATAGTTTTTGCCGTTGATTTCAGCCATATCCGCCTTATCTATTATCCCTTTTAAGTTTGCAATGTGGTTGCCATCCGCATTTGATATTTTAAGCTGTGGGATTTCTCCGTCAGTATCAATTCGTATTTCAAAGCCGATGGGACGGAATTTGCTGGAACGATAGAATTTTATGACCTCCCAGGCTGTGCGGGAGGCAATCCCTTGCATCTTTGTTGTGATATATTTATAGTAGGAAGAGCTTTCGTACAAAAGCTCACTGCTCTTTATTGCTTCGTCTTTTACAAGAGAGTACATACGCTTAAAACAATCCTCTTTTGTTATGCTTGAAAAATCTGTATTTGCAGACTTTAGTTCCGAAAAATATTTATATAATGCCTCGTGCTGAATAGTACCTGTACTGCGTGCCTCTATGCCTGCAATTTCTCGCTCAGATGCCATTAGACCATAGCTTAAAAAGAATGAATATGCACACGCATTATACTTTTCGAGCTTTGATGCACTTAACCTAATCGGTGTGCCGTAGATGGCATCTACGGAGGCTCTTGACAGTTTTTCGGGTGTATGATTTTCCATTGCAAATACTATATCAGCCAATTTTTCTGCATAGTCTTTGTCGTCGGCAAAGATTTTGTATAGCTTTGCTTCCGAAGGCTTTAGCTGAGTATGGTCGCCGCCCGCCTTTGCAAGGATAGTGCATAAAATCTCGAATGCCGCCTCCTTACCCTCCGAGCCGTGAAGGATATCACCGCACAGATCCGGATTGTAAACCTCAATATTTGGGAAAACTTTGTTTTTTATTCTCTTTAATATTGGCGAGGGTGCAAGGGGCGTTCCGTTTGCATTTGTCAGAGGGCAAAACAGATATAGTTTCTCAGATGGGGCAGAGAGAACGGAGTATATAAGCAGTTGCTCCTCGTGTTGCTTAAAGTCCGCTCCCGGAGCTAACTGTATTCCGTGCTTATAAAGCTCGTGACGTTCTGCATCAGATATAATGCCCTCAGCTGTGTGAGGCATAGGAAAAACACCGTCTGTCATACCTAAGACAATGACAACAGGCGTTCCACTGTTTCGGAAGGTGTCAATACTGCTCAATACAACACTGCCTTGGGTTTGAGGTGTAAGACCTACGTTTATGCCACTGCAGGCGTTGTTAAAAAGCTCATAAAAGTCTTGCCGGGATATATATTCGTCGTCCATAATGGCGGAAATTTGAGATATTACCGATATGACACTGTTCCATACCTGTCTGTATTCCTCTGCAAGATACGACATATTTTGAACGGAAAAAGACTCGCACAGGGCGGATATACAATTTGACAGTTCAGCCGTGTCCATTGCCTTTAATATGGCACTGCAAAATTCCTTTGCGTTTCGTCTGCCCGAAAGTTCTGATTTTATCCATTCGGTAAAGCGTGTAATCTTGCCTCTGGTTGTGTTGATTTCATCTATGTCATAGCCTTTGGGGCAGTATGCCCATATAGCATCGTTCCACATAGAATATGATGGATTGACAGCAAGCAAATAATTTTCAAAGCTGTCAATCTCATTGTCGGTTGCGGTTGTTATGCCCGTTCTTGCAAGTGTCATAATTCTCTCATAGGAGTAGCCGTTTGCTATAATGTCCAGAGAAGTTGTTATCAGTCGTACAAGAGGATTGGAAATTATACTTCTCCTTTTATCAAGAAAGATGTCAATTCCTCTTGACTCAAATATAGCAGGTGCTATCCGATTATATGTATCGGTGTTCCTTGCCAAAATCAAAAAGTCAGAGAATTTACGTCCCTCCGTTCTGCATAGCCTCAGAATTAAATCTGCGGCGGCTTCTACTTCTCTGTAATTGTTGGACACCTCAAATATTTTCACGTTGTCCGGCGTGCTCTTTTTGGGTTTGGGGTATGATGAAAAGTAGTTGTTTACAAGTATGTCAATTTCACTTTCCGTAGGTCTATCTTTGATTTTTACGGGAGCGGAATGTGGTATGTTGTGCATTTCGGCTGTTTCGACAAGCTTTCTGCCTGTTTCTGCTGACGAGGAAAACAAATCAGAGCTTTTGTATATGTCGTCACAGCAGAGGTCAACATATACATCAAGCAGTTGCATAAGCTCACCTATGGCGTTGAGTTCAACGGGCGTAAAAGAGCGGAAATAACGAATAAACAAGCTTCCATTTAAAAATGCACATTCCTTAAGTTTGGGGATAACAAGAGTCAAGTTATCCTCCGCGTCGGCGGAACTACTGTTCAACAGGTTGTCATAAACCTCATATATTTTTGATATATCGTTAAGCTTTAAGGATAGGTCGCCGCTTTCAACTTCATTTGCGGCAGATGCCAAAAGCTCGGAATTGACACCATAGCGTTTAAATTCCGATACTAAGCTCACAATGTCAGATGCAAAACCCTTGCGGCGTATTGTGCGTGAAAGGGTATTGAGCTTGCCCTGCAAAGAGCGTATTGTTTCGGCGGCAATAATTTGCTTTCCGGCGCCGTCTATGTACTTCATACGCAGGGGGCCAAGCTTAGAAAAAACAAGGTTACACAATCTTGAAAATGTGATTACCTTTACGGAGTCCTGGGCTCTTATGCCATAGCCTTTAATGACATCTCTTTCGGTTGACAGCGAAAACTGTTCAGGAACGAGAAGCCACGAAAGCTTGCCGCTTTCTTTATTCTGAGAAATCAGGTTATTTACATATTCTTTTCGGTTTGAATTTTCTGTTCCGTATATAATGTTCAGCATCTTTCCGCTCCTTTCTTTATTCTTATAATAGCACATAATCGGCAAAACTGCAACAAAAAAACAGCCTTACGGCTGTTGTTTATCTGTCTATTCAGCTTTTTCGATATTGTCTGTATCTGTCGGCTCACATATAATAAGCTCAACCGCCTTGGTAAGGACATCAGCATAGCTGTATGATACGCGGCGTTCACTTGTGGGAACATCGTTCTGAACATCAAGCTTAACTGTAAATATGCTGGGATATGTGTTCTCTATAACGCCGTCACGAACAACAATCTGTTTTCTTCCGTGCTTTGCTTTAAGGCGAACCTTATGTCCGACATTGTCGGCGAGGTCACTTTTTATTTTAATCAAATCCTTTTGAATATACATCGGTAACACCCCTTTAAACATAGTGCAATATAAAAAGATGCAATATAATTTATGCCTCATAACAGCAAAGCGTTTCATCAAATTTATGCGGAGAAACTTCTGCCTCTGAATATAATAAATGCTTCTTTTAAATATGTGTATATTATAGCATAACTTTTCAATTTTGTAAATAGAAAAAAACAATTATTTTACATATTTTTCACAATAAGGTTACAGCAATTAAAAGAACGACGTAATCTCGCGGTTTTGGTTGACTTTTAATTATAAAAATAGTATAATTCATATGTAAAAATAGGTTATATTGTATATATTTGACGGTGGTGGAACAAGATATGGCGGAAAAGCATAGCGGGCGTAAACCTGATATAATGTTTTTAAATATTGTATTTTGCCTTTTGGTTATATTCATTCACGTTGCCTCTGAGGTCGTGGTGAAGGCACCGAAAAATACATATATTTTTACTGTTATTTTTCTGGCGCAAAGGCTGTCGTATTTTGTGGTGCCGGGGTTTATAGTTTTAAGCGGTGCTAAGCTGTTTATTAACAGAAAAGATTTGAAAAGCTATCCGAAATATTATTTATCACGGTTTTGGCGTATTGTTATTCCGTATATATTTTGGGCGTGCTTATATTATGCTTGGCTGTGCATAAAGGGTGGATATTCTTTCGGTGTTTATGAGCTTTTATATGGAATTTTGAAGGGCGATATCTGGGCACATTTGTATTTTGTTGTTGTCCTTATACAGTTTATTATTCTTACGCCTTTTTGGATATACTTATACAACAGAGGGAATGCGGCAATCCACATTGCGTTTGCTTTAATTATAACAATTATTTCTTCTCTGTATTTGCCGTCAATTTTGACAAGTGTATTTCCGTCAATGCCGGATATTAATTTGTCAAATTGGTTTTTGAGTTATCAAATCTATTGGACTGCAGGCTGCTTGATAGGGAAATATTACAAAGAATTTACAGACTACCTTAAGCACAATGTTCTAACGATTGTTATATGCTTTGTCTTATGCGGCTTGGCAGAGGGGTATCTCTCATTGTTGACATATATGGCTGAACCTGTCTGGATGGGTTTGTTTCATATGCTGTACGCTATGTCGGCAATATTATTCTTTTATATGGTTGCACAGCTGTTTACAGGCAGGGCAAAGGGGTTGCTTGTCCCTTTGTCTTTGATAGACAAATCCAGCTATATGCTTTATTTGATGCACTGCCTTGTAATTGCAGTTGTGGACAATCAGTTGGACACAAGAGGTATTTATGATATTTCAGACAGGTTTGCATACCGCACTGCTTTGGTGTATGTGATATGTGTGGTCATCTGTTTGTTGTGGCGGATATTATGTGCGGCGGTATCTAAGATAGCCGTCAGAAAAAAGTAGTTTGAACATAACGGAAGGGATAGTTGAAAATATGAATTTATGTAATCCGACAGAGTTAAAGGCTTTGCTTGCAAGACACGGCTTTGCTTTTTCCAAAACTTTGGGGCAGAACTTTTTGATAGACCAAAATGTTCTTGAAAAAATAGTGGCAGGTGCAGGGATTGGCAAAGGGGATTATGTCCTTGAAATCGGTCCGGGAGCAGGAACTTTAACAAGACGATTGGCTCAGACAGGTGCAAAATGTACTGCGGTTGAAATAGATAAGGCGCTATTACCGATTCTTGCTGACTCTATGGCGGAGTTTGACAATTTCAGCTTGATAAACAATGATATATTAAAAATAGATTTAAGAAAGCTATGTCAGGAGGAGTTCGGCGGAAATTCGTTTCACGTGGTAGCAAATTTGCCATACTATATTACAACGCCCATAGTGATGAAGCTTTTGGAGGAGCGGTTGCCTGTTAAGTCTATGACTCTTATGGTACAGAAAGAGGTAGCCGAAAGAATGTGTGCCGAATGCGGCGGCAAAGAGTATGGAGCTCTTTCGGTAGCGATTGCGTATTACTGCAAAGCGGAAATCGTGTGCAAGGCGGAGCCTCATTGCTTTATGCCTCAGCCTAAAGTGACTTCTACGGTTATCAGGCTCACCGTTGGCGAAAAACCTAACGTGGACATTAAAAACGAAAAGTTTTTCTTTGCTCTTGTGAAATCTGCTTTCGGACAAAGGAGAAAGACGTTGGTGAATGCACTGTCCAAAAGTCCCTATGTTTCACTTGAGAAAAATTTGATTGTTGAGGCTTTAAGAGATATGGGACTTGACGAGGATATAAGAGGGGAAAAGCTGAGTATTGAGGAATTTGCAAAATTGAGCGATTTGCTGAACTGAGGAGATTTATATGTATTGTCCAAATTGTAAATCTGAATACCGCGACGGGATATATGTTTGCCCCGAATGCGGAGCGGAACTTAAAAATGAGATTGAAAAGGAAGAAAAAACAGAGGTTGAAATTGATATCGACGAAAAACCGTGCAAGCTATGCAGTGCGGCAGATGAGTTTGAGGCGGATATCATAGTTGCCAAGCTGAAAGCCGAGGGGATTTATGCATACAAAAAATTCAACGGAACAGACAGCTATAACAGAATTTTATTGGGCAGAACCATTTTGGGAGTAGACGTAATGGTGGGAGAAAAGAGCTTTGAGGAGGCTAAAAGCATACTTTGAGAAAATATTAACAAACAAACATATATGCTTTTATAAAAATTGTATAAAATTGATATTGAAAAATTGTGCTTGTTAGTGTATAGTGGTATAGGAGAAGATTTAAATTATAAAATAGATAATAGATATAAATTATATAATAACAATTAGGAGGAAAAAGAAATGACAGAGAACAAGTTTGTTTTGAATTGGCTTGAAGAAATGAAAGCTCTTTGCAAACCCGACAGTGTTGTATGGATTGATGGTAGCGAAGAGCAGTTAGAGGCTCTTAGAGCAGAGGCGGTTGAAAGCGGTGAAATGATAAAGTTAAACCAGGAAAAGCTCCCCGGCTGTTACTATCACAGAACTGCAGAAAACGACGTTGCAAGAGTTGAAGACAGAACATTTATATGTACTCCAACCGAAGAGGAAGCAGGCCCTATCAACAATTGGATGGCTCCTGACGAAATGTATGCAAAGTTAAATGCTTTATATGACGGCTCAATGGTTGGCAGAACTATGTATGTAATTCCATATTCAATGGGTCCTGTGGGCTCACCCTTCTCAAAGATTGGTATTGAGCTTACTGACAGCATCTATGTTGTATTAAATATGGCTATTATGACAAGAATTGGTGACAAAGTTCTTGAAAAGATAGAAGGCGACGAATTTATTAAGTGCTTACACGCTAAAAAAGACGTAAATCCTGACGAGAGATATATTGTTCATTTCCCACAGGATAACACAATTATGTCTGTAAACTCAGCTTACGGCGGTAACGTATTGCTCGGCAAGAAGTGCTTTGCACTCAGAATAGCATCATACCTCGGCAAAAACGAAGGCTGGATGGCAGAGCATATGCTCATTTTGGGCCTTGAAAATCCTCAGGGCGAAGTTAAGTATATTGCGGCTGCATTCCCAAGTGCTTGCGGAAAGACAAACCTCGCTATGCTTATACCGCCTAAGTACCTTAAAGAAAAAGGTTACAAGGTTTGGACAGTAGGCGATGACATTGCTTGGCTCAGAATAGGCCCTGACGGCAGATTGTATGCAGTAAATCCGGAGGCAGGTTTCTTCGGCGTTGCACCGGGTACCAGCGAAAAGACTAACTTTAACGCTCTTGAGTCAACAAAGAAAAACACAATATTTACAAATGTTGCTATCAACAATGATGATATGACAGTTTGGTGGGAAGGTCTTGACAAGAATCCGCCTGAAAACTGCACAGAGTGGACAGGTAAGCAGGTTAACGGCAAGACATACGAGGGCAATCTTGCTCATCCTAACTCAAGATTTACCGCTCCCGCAATCAACTGCCCGTGCATCTCATCTGAGTTTGAGAATCCACAGGGTGTTCCGATTTCTGCTATCGTATTCGGCGGCAGACGTGCTAAGACTGCTCCGTTGGTATATCAGGCAAGAGATTGGGAGCACGGTGTATTCGTAGGTGCTACTATGGCATCTGAGACAACTGCGGCTGCTGCAGGTGCTGTTGGTGTTGTAAGACGTGACCCAATGGCAATGAAGCCGTTTGTTGGCTATAATATGGCAGATTACTTTGGACATTGGCTCGAAATGGGCAAGAAGATGGATCCCGAAAAGGCTCCTAAGATTTTCCACGTTAACTGGTTCAGAAAAGATGATGACGGCAACTTCTTATGGCCGGGCTTCGGTGACAATATGAGAGTTCTCCTTTGGATACTCGATCGTTGTGCAGGCAAGGCTGATGCTGTTGAAAGTCCTATCGGTCTTCTTCCTACAGCTAACGACATTGATACAACTGACCTTGATGTTACAGAAGAACAGCTTTCAGAATTGCTCAGCGTTGACAAGAGCGTATGGATGGAGGATGTTGAAAATCAGGAGGAATACTTCGCTCAGTTTGGCGACAGACTTCCTGCTGAAATCAAGAATCAGCTTGAAATCTTAAAGAACAACTTAAAATAATTATAAGTTTATAACAGAGAAGCCTGAACGCTCACAGCGTTCAGGCTTCTTGCTATATCAGCAAATTTTAATTAATTGTCCCACATCTAAATTGTCGGAGGTTAAATTGTTGCATTCCTTTAAAGAATCGACAGTTGTTTTATATTTTTTTGCAATGCTCCATAAGGTATCACCCTTTTGGACAAAAAACATTCTTATACAGGGCCTTTTTATGCAGATGGTGTTTTCGTCAACTTCGATATCTGTAACAGGAGAAAGCTCCGCCTCTTTAAAACAGCGAATGCTCAAGCCGAGAATGACGCGTAAATCCAAACTGTTGGAGCTGTTCATAGTATAGCTTGTGTGCTCGGTAAAAACTTTTGCATCGCAGATTGTGTCAGACTCCGCAGATGGTGATGTTAGGGTGTGCGTGAAGTCGGATACATCACTGAAATTGCACAGAGGGAGTTCGGGGTCGTTGGTTGTATATAAAATGTTGCTTTTAACCTTTCCGAATACAGTTATTTCGCCGTTGCCCGTAGAAATTCTATCCACAGATGCGGTGATTGATACATCACAAATTTTTGCAATATCGGGCAATGCGTCAGGGAAGTTAATTGATGCTTTATGAGTCAATCTTGCGGTTGTGTTGTTTGTCAGCTGTTCTATGGTTATCGGCTGAGAAATCAGTTTTGTGTCGCAATCAAGAGAATACGCGTCACATATTATCTCAGGTTCTTGGATTTTAATGCCCCGCAGAGATGCGGCAAGACCTACTTCAAAACCGAATATTCTCGGTTCGCCATCTGAGTCGTCACGGACTTCGCAATACATATCCGATAGCATATATTCTATTTCTGCCTCCATATCTTCTTCGGCACCTGATATATCAAGAGTTTCCTCAAAAGGTATGGTGTATTCGGCTGTTTGAACGGAGCCATCGTCCAATGATGTATAAAGAAAGCATATTCTTGCTTGCCCCTTAGCCAAGGCGGAATTTTCCATCAGAGTCAGCTCCGTTGCCTCAGGATATACGGCAGTTTTTAAAATTTCGCTTATAGATGGGTTGCCGGGCGGCAACTCGGCTTGTTCGCATACAACAACCCTGTTTTCAGCGTTTACGGTGGTGTTGCAAATGCGTATTTTGCGTGTTTCGGTGCAGATGTCAGAGGCGGAGTCCGACTCTGATGCGATTTCAAATGAGTCAGGCTCTATGACCTTAACGCTTATTCCTGTTGTGCATCTGAGGTTTATTTTTCGGCTGTTTATTAATGAATAGTTAAAACTTTCAGGTTCAATTTCTGCAACAATAAATGCGGCATCGCTTGGACTGCCGGCATCTAACGAATGATTGAACGCCTGAGAGCCTGAAAGGCTTTTGACCTTGCTTGCAACCTCGCCGTCAGGAGAATACAATACAGTCATATTCACGGTGCCTTGGACATATACCTTACCTGCTCTGATGGATTTTTCTGTTACAGTAATATAACCGCTTACATCTAAAACCTTTTTAATATCAGGATTTACATCAGGAACAATAACATCACAGTCAACAGTTGTCTGACTGTACTTTTGGGATAAAATTTTGCTTGTTTGTACGGTTTCTTTTTTTAATATAACGGACATATAGTATACCTCGCTTTTTGTATCGTTTATACTCTCACACTATTTATATGATGATATGTCCGCAGATATTACATTTTATAATGTATCTTTTATACTTAAATACAAATCATATATTTCACGGCGTGGTTGCTTTAGCTCGTCAGCGACGCGTCTTGTCAATTCCTTTGCTCTCATTCCCTCGGCTGAGTATTTTTTAAGCAACGCTTCGGCGGAGGGCAAGGAATTAAGGTATTCTTCTTCAAGCTTTTTAGCATCAGCACCTTCAATTATGAGCACAAACTCGCCTTTGGGCGGAGTCTCTTCATAATATATTATGGCGTCTTCAAGAGAGGTTCTGTTGTATTCCTCAAATTTCTTTGTCAGCTCTCGTGCAAGAACAATTTTTCTGTTACCAAATACCTCAAGCATATCCCGAAGTGTACTGAGCAGCTTGTGGGGAGCTTCGTAAAATATGAGAGTTCTTGTGTCGTTTTTGACAGATTGCAAATGCTCAAGCCTGTTCTTTTTATTTACAGTTAAAAAACCCTCAAAAGCAAATCTGCCCGTCGGCATACCTGAGGCTACAAGAGCGGTGGCAAAAGCACAGGGGCCCGGCAATGCCTCAACCTCTATACCGTTTTGTACGCATAGCTTAACAAGGTCTTCGCCGGGGTCCGATATTCCGGGCATACCTGCATCTGTTATAACGGCGATATTTGTTCCCGATAAAAGTTTTTCGATAAGATAGTTGCCCTTTTCCCTTTTGTTGTGTTCATAATAACTTGTTGTCGGTACTTTTATATCAAAGTGATTTAAAAGCTTTGCGCTGACTCTTGTGTCCTCTGCGGCGATAAGGTCAACGCTTTTCAAGGTTTCGAGCGTACGATATGTTATATCGTTTAAGTTCCCTATTGGTGTAGGGCATAAGTATAGTTTTCCATTCATTATTCTGACTTCTTTCTATTATATATAGTATGTATTTCATCTGAGTATACACCGGGTGATGTGTACATATAAAGCGGAGGGTCAAGAAATAGCTTTGGTTTTCCCAAATAGGCTCCTTCTATAAGTATCATAGTTGCGACTTTGTTGATTGAAGGATGAATAAACCTCAATCTCTTTGGTTCTATTCTGTAATTCCGCATAAGGCAAAGCACATCTGCAAGACGCTCCGGGCGGTGTATCATACACAGCTTTCCGTATGGCTTTAATATATTAGAAGAAACTCGGATTATATCCTCTAAATTACACAGTATTTCGTGCCTTGCAATAGTGATAGGGTCGCTCTTATTTATTAGACCGCTGCCGGCTTCTTTATACGGAGGATTGCAGGTTACAACATCAAATTTGCTCTTGCCGAAAAGCTGTTCCGAATTTTTCAAATCATCACAAATTATTTCAACTTTATCTTCGATTTTATTTAATAATACTGAGCGTTTTGCCAAATCTGCACACTCTTTTTGAATCTCAATTCCTATAATTTTTTCTGCGTGAGATTTTTGTGATAATAGTATAGGAATAATTCCGTTTCCGCTGCATAAATCTATAACTGTGGAGTTTTTTCGTATAGCTTTAGAGGCGTAATCGGCAAGCAAAACCGCATCTGTTCCGAAACAAAACATATCGGGATTTTGAATAATTTTCATACCGTTTAGCTGCAAATCATCAATGCGTTCATTTTGAAAAAGTAAATCATCTTCCATTGACACTTCTCCCCTTTGTTATCAAAATGTTCCACTATGCACAAAAAAATCGTGCTTGTTTGTTAAAATTGCACAAAAAGTTTTTTCGAAGTAAAATATGCAATTCAATAATTGCGAAAAACACAGTAAAAACAAAGAAAAAAGTGAATTACACAAAATTAAAATTGAAAATTATATTTACTGCATTTTTCGAAAAAATCTCTCATAATTAGTATAACAGAAAAATTTGTTTAGCACAATAACCAAAATTCATTCAAGAATTTTCCAATTGAGAGAATAATAAAGAAAATTTAAGAAAATAAGAGAATTAGGGTAGTTTTTTAAACTTAAACCAATTTTATTTTAAATTGTTTCAAATAAAACTTTTTAAATAAATTTTGAAAAGTTGACGATTTAAAAAAATGGTTATATAATAGCAGTGTAGTACGCTGAACCATTATTTTCCAATTCGCAGTCGCAGGAAGATAATGTTGTAAAAATATTACGAGGTGATTTGATGTTAAAAAGACTGAAAGGTAAGCTGAACGATGCGGTTAAGAAAACAAATAATAAAATTGCTTTGGTTCTTTCCGCCGCTGTTGTAACTGTTACGTGTTGCGGATTTGCATATGCCGCACCAAACGAGGTTACAATTGTTGACTCGGACAGCACTCCCGTTCAGATTAAAACTACTGACACCAATGTTGGCAAGATTCTTTCAAAGCAAGGTATTATTTTGAACGAGGGTGACCGCGTTAATTATGCATTAACTGATAATGTAAATGATAATGCGGTCATAAGAATTAAAAGAGCTATCTCGGTTGATATTTACCATATGGGTAAAACGAGAAGCTATGTAACGGCAGAAAACAATGTGGGAAAAATTCTTCAGGAAAACGGCATTAGCGTTACAGAAGAATGCACGGTTGTTCCGGCTGTTGATGAGAATGTATCGGATGGTGACATAATTACAGTTATCGCTCGCGATACACACGATATTACTGTTCAAGAGGAATTTGATTATTCGGTGATTGAAAACGAGAACAGTGATTTAGCTCCCGGCGAAAGAGTTGTTATTCAGGCGGGACAGAAGGGTGTTAAAGAATACACCTATCAGATTCGATATCAGGACGGTGCTGAAATTGACAGAGTTTTAGTAGATGAGGTTGTTCTCTCTGAGCCTGTTGATGAAATCGTTGAGTATGGACCGGAAAGTGTATGGGAGCTTGGTGTTATTCCGGCAAGCAGACCGACAAACTACAGCAGAATGGAAACATTTACTGCAACAGCGTATGATGCTTCTCCGGCAGATAACGGAATTTGGGCAGGAAAAACTTCTACCGGTATGCCGTTAGTGTATGGCGTTGTGGCTGTTGACCCAAAGGTTATTCCTTACGGAACAAAAATGTATATTGAGTCAGCAGATGGTCAATATGTATACGGATATGCAATTGCCGGCGATTGCGGCGGTGCAATAAAGGGTAAAAAGGTAGACTTGTTCTTTGAATCGAGAAGTACCTGTTACCAATTCGGAAGAAGAGCGGTAAACATTTACTTTCTTGACTAATTAAATCAAAACAAAACGGTTGTCGTTATATGCGGCAGCCGTTTTTGCTTTTAGTTTTTCTTGTGTAAAGAGTGTTGTTGTCATAATTTGTGAAAGCAAAGGAATAAATAGTGTGTAGAAAAAGTGACAAACTACAAGATATAGAATAGGAATAAAAAAGGAATAAAAAAATATAAAAAAAAGAAAAAAAGTGTTGACAAAAAGGGGATAAGGTGATATACTATGTAAGCTGTCAGATGAGGGACAACACCGCAAAGACAAGTGCGAAAATAATTTAAAAAAGTTAAAAAAAGTACTTGACAAAAGCGGGGAAGTATGATATACTGACAAAGTTGTGTCACTTGAGGGAAGCGAAGCCTGTTGAAAAGTTTTTAAAAAAAGTTGAAAAAAAGGCTTGACAAACTTAAGACAAGGTGATATAATGAATAAGCTGTCCTTGAGAGAGATAGCCCGCGAGAGCGGAAGTGATGTTTGAAAAGTAAACAGTAGAGAAGCGGTAATACAAAAAGTATTACGACGAATGCACAAGGTAATAAACCTTGTCAATTCTTTAAAAGTTTTAGCGAACTTTACAAAACGTTAGTATTCGATAAGAGCTAACAAACAATCGAGTATATAAAAGCGAAAGCTTTAATATAGCAAATAATCGAGAGTTTGATCCTGGCTCAGGACGAACGCTGGCGGCGTGCCTAACACATGCAAGTCGAGCGAGAAGTCAGTAACAGATTTCTTCGGAATGAAGTAACTGATGGAAAGCGGCGGACGGGTGAGTAACGCGTGAGTAACCTGCCTTCAAGAGGGGGACAACAGTTGGAAACGACTGCTAATACCGCATAATATTGTGATATCGCATGATAATGCAATCAAAGATTTATCGCTTGAAGATGGACTCGCGTCCGATTAGATAGTTGGTGAGGTAACGGCTCACCAAGTCGACGATCGGTAGCCGAACTGAGAGGTTGATCGGCCACATTGGGACTGAGACACGGCCCAGACTCCTACGGGAGGCAGCAGTGGGGGATATTGCGCAATGGGGGCAACCCTGACGCAGCAACGCCGCGTGAAGGA